>NZ_JBEXEX010000052.1:0-48905 GCF_040606445.1 Streptomyces sp. NPDC005408
TTCCTCCGCCTTGCGATCGCACGCACCGCAGTGACATCAGCCGCTCCGCGGCGGGCCGCTCACTGATCCGGCCTGATCCAAACGACAGGCCCTAGGGGCCGCACCCTGACATGACGTCAGGGGCGGCTCAGGGTACGGCGAGGGGGCTTCCCGATGGCTGCCGCAATGTGTGCGACGGCAGGCTCAGAGTCATGCAGATCACCGCTGAGAAGCGCCCCTCGACGGTCCGCCGCGGGGCCGCCGGACTCGCCGTCACCGCCACCATCGCCGCAACGCTCGCCGGTGCGGCCGGCGCCCCCGCCCTCGCCGCCGACGCGCCTCCCATCCCCTCGTACGACTTCAGCGACTGCCCGGACATCCCTGCAGGGGTCGACGCGACCCGCTGGAAATGCGAAGTCCTCATCGCTACCGGCTCGTTGACCGTCGGAAGCCGAAACGTTCCCGAACTCGCGCCGATGACCATCACCCACGCCGAGGGCCCGCTGTCCGACGGAAGCAACGGGCAGGTCTTCGGCGCGCTGCGCGGCGCGCCCAGCGCCGTCCCCGGCGGCCTTCTGGACAACGCCGCTGCCGACCACAACCCCTTGCTCTCGCTGTCCTTGCAGCCGGAATACGGCGGCCGGTCCGACTTCTATTCCGTCGGCAACAGCCTCGGCCTGTTCACCATGCGCTTCCGCGTCCTCAGCCCCTTGCTGCCGCACAGTTGCGTCATAGGCGGCGACACCCCCATCGAGCTCCGCCTGCAGCGCACGGGCAGCTCCCAGTGGGTCTCGAAGAACCCGCCAGTCATCAGGTTCGACGCGCGCGACGACGCCTTCGCCGCCCCTGCCGCCGACGGCTGCCGCCCTCTGGGCAGGCTCGTCAACGACCGGCTCGGCCTCCCCACGACGACCGGGAACGCAATCACTCTGTCCGCGTACTACACGTTCAAGACCTACGACCAGCTTCCGCCACGCTGACAGCACTCGTCGTGGCGACAGGAGCTGCGTGAGCAAACACAGGAGTGCCGGTCACCGATCGTCGCTCGGTGACCGGCCCTCCCGCGTTCACTCAGGCCGTACCCACGACCACTAAAAGACCAGCCCGTGCCGCGTGACCAGAGCCATGGTCGCTTCCATGTCCGCCGAGCAGCCGTACGGCCCGGCCTTCTGTTCCAACTCCTCCGGGCTCAATTCCTCACTCAGCTGATCAAGCCACCGGAACAGCTCTTCAAGGCCCCCCGGAGAGATGATCTCAAGCACCCGAGCCGGCGTCTCCCCGGCGTTCCAGAACGTGTGCCACTCATCGCGCGGTTTGAATACGAGATCGCCAGGCCCGGCTACGACTTCCTTGTCACCGAACCTCGCACCAATCGACCCCTCGAGGACGAAACTGAACTCGTCCTCGAGAGTGTGTTTGTGCACTGGGGCCGCGAGCACCTTCGGGGGCAGACGATGCTCGACGAGCGAGAAGCGACCGCCCCACTCATCACTGTTGATCAGGAATCGGTCTCCGCACGCCCGCTCCGGCTGATAGAGCTCGCCGTCCTCAGGACCCAATATCCGGTGCTCAACCACTGCGCCCACCGCCCTCCACGAGGACTCCACAGACGACCTCTTTCGACGATACGCGAGCCTCCGGCCTCGTTCACCGTGAAAAGCGCAGGGCCGAGCGGAGGCTCTGGACGCATCAGAACCGTGAGATGTGTTCGCCAGAGCCATTTTGCCGAACCGGCAACAAGATTCGCAGCGACCGCGCCGCTCCCCGCATGATCGGCACGGATCTTGGCGCATGGCAGATCGAGAGCCCTGGAGGATTTCATGCCGCATCAGGCCACGGACGTCACTCACCGGCTGGTCCCCTCGCCCGCAGGCCGGATCCACGTGGTGGAGCAGGGCACCGGGCCGCTGGTGCTGCTCGTGCACGGCTTTCCGGAGTCCTGGTACTCCTGGCGCCACCAGCTGCCGGTGCTGGCCGCAGCCGGGTACCGCGCGGTCGCCATCGATGTCCGCGGCTACGGGCGTTCCTCCAAGCCCAAGGAGGCCTCGCGGTACCGGATGCTCGAGCTGGTGGAGGACAACGCCGCGGTGGTGCACGCCCTAGGCGAGCAGTCCGCGGTGATCGTCGGCCACGACTGGGGGTCGACCATCGCCGCCAACTCCGCCCTGATCAGGCCGGATGCCTTCAGCGCGG
Source organism: Streptomyces sp. NPDC005408 (assembly GCF_040606445.1). Lineage (NCBI taxonomy): Bacteria > Bacillati > Actinomycetota > Actinomycetes > Kitasatosporales > Streptomycetaceae > Streptomyces > Streptomyces sp. NPDC005408. The sequence continues at coordinate 2,173 of NZ_JBEXEX010000052.1, forward strand.
TGGGGCTGCTCAGCGTTCCCTACGCCCCGCGCGGCGGACCGAGGCCCAGTGAGGTCTTCCAACAGATGGGCGGGGAAGAGGAGTTCTACGTCTCCTATTTCCAGGAGCCCGGTCGCGCCGAAGCAGAGATCGAGCCTGACGTGCGCGGCTGGCTCGCGGGCTTCTACGCTGCTCTGTCCGCCGACACCATGCCCGAACCCGGGGCACCCGGCCCGCACTTCGTCAGCAGGGGCGGGACGCTGCGTGACCGCTTCCCCGCAGGCCGGCTGCCCGCCTGGCTCAATGAGACAGACCTCGACGTCTACGCCGGGGAGTTCGAGCGGACCGGCATGAGCGGGCCGCTCAACCGCTACCGGAACATGGACCGGGACTGGGAAGAGTTCGCCGACTTCGACGGCGCCCCCATCACCCAGCCCTCCCTGTTCATCGCCGGCAGCCGGGACGCCTCAACCACGTGGATGGCCGATGCCATCACGGCATTCCCCGTCACGCTGCCCGGCCTGACCTCCTCCCACATCCTCGACGGCTGCGGTCACTGGATCCAGCAGGAGAGGCCCGCGGAGATCAACCGCCTCCTGACCGACTGGCTCGCCTCCCTGCCCGCCTGAGACCCCCCGCAGCACGGCCTTGCTCAGCCAGGTGAAGCACAGGAGCGCTGCTCGGGCCCGGGGCGCTCGCCGAGCGGGTGCGGGACCTGGAGGAGACTCGGGCACTCGCGGTGGACGACTCCGCCGCACTGCTGCGCCGCCTGGAACGCGATCTGCACGACGGAGCGCAGGTCAGGCTGGTCGCCCTCGCCCTCAGCCTCGACATGATCAAGACCAAGCTGGCTGACGAGGTCTCCCTCGATCTCAGCACGGTCCGCCGCCTCGTCGACGGCGCCCACGAGAACGCGACCGAGGCGCTCACCGAACTGCGCGACCTGGCCCGCGGCATCCATCCGCCCGTCCTGGACGACGGACTGCCCAACGCCCTGGCGACACTCACGGCCCGCAGCACCGCGCCCATCCAGCTGACCGTCGACGTGCCGGAGCGCCCCTCCCCCGCCATCGAGACCATCGCCTACTTCTGCGCCGCGGAACTCCTCACCAACGTGATCAAACACAGCGGCGCCACCCGCGCCACGCTATCGGCCGTACGACAGCCGGACGGCACGCTGCGACTGCGCGTGAGCGACGACGGACAAGGGGGTGCCGAGGCCGGTCTCGGCAGCGGACTGACCGGGTTGCTGCAGCGAGTGCGCACAGTGGACGGGACACTGGACATCCGCAGCCCCGAGGGCGGCCCCACGATCGTCACCGTCGACCTGCCGCCGCACGCATGAGGTCCGTGGCCGACGCACATGACAGCATGCCGCCATGCGCGTCGTGATCGCCGAGGACGCCGCCGTGCTGCGGGAGTTGCTCGTCCAGATGCTGATGGACCGGGGGTACGAGGTGTGTGTCGCGGTCCCCGACGCGGACGCCCTGCGGACCGCGGTGACCGAACACAGCCCGGACGTCGCCATCGTAGACATCCGGATGCCGCCCACCCACACCGACGAAGGCCTGCGCGCCGCCATCGAGATCCGCCGCGAACAGCCAGCCACCGGCGTGCTGCTGTTCTCCCAGTACGTCGAGACGAAATACGCCACGCAGCTCCTTGCCGACGGTTCGGCGGGCGTCGGCTATCTGCTCAAGGACCGGGTGGCGAACGTCGCAGAGTTCACGGCGGCCCTCGACCGAGTCACCGCCGGCGGCACCGCCCTCGATCCTGAGGTGGTCACGCAGCTGGCCGGGGCCGGCCGTCGCACCCCCGACCTGGCGACCCTCACCAGCCGCGAGCGTGAGGTGCTCTCCCTCATGGCCGAGGGCCGTTCGAACGCGGCGATCGCAGCGGCTCTCCATGTCTCGGCCGGCACGGTCGAGAAGCATGTGGCCAGTCTCTTCGGAAAGTTGGGCCTGCCCGCTTCGGAAGACATGAACCGCCGGGTACTCGCCGTCGTGCGCTATCTCCGGGACTGAGATCTGCGAGGCGGCCCGCCGATTGAAGGGCCCGTCAGACCTCCATCACGGCATCGCACTGGGCGCAGACGAGCCGGGCGTACTGCGGTGGGTACCACGATGAACCCCCATGCTCCGAAGGCTTCCAGGAGGCCGCCTCCATGGCGAACGTGTCGTGACCGCACAAGGTGCGTGGCCCTGGAGTGGTGGACGCCCCCGGAGCGGCGTTCGCGGCGTGCACGCGCAGGACGGGCCGCTCTCCAACCGGTGCCCCTCCGGAAAGGGATCGCGCTGCAGACGGCTGATCGAGCTCGTACATCACGAAGATCTCGCCCATGTTCCAACGGTAGGCCGGTACGGCGGATCACGCATTGGTGGCACGGACCCGGGGGCTGGGCGGCCTGAATCCCTGGCGAGAGCTGTCAGTGATCCCGGCTGCAGTTCCCGCAACACGAGCACAACTGCACATAGGTAGTACAAGGGGTGGACGACAAGAATGAGGCAGACCAGACGCATACGCGCGGCGTACTCGGCGGTGTCAGCTCGCTGGCCGCCCAGCTGGCCCGCTGGGGCGGAGCAACGGTGCTCGCCACCGTAGTGCGCAGCAAGGACCTGGACCGCGTCGATCCCTCCGTGGTGTCCCACGCCGTCGCACTCGACCAGGACGACCCGGCGAAAGCCATCCGCGCCCACGCGCCGCAGGGCGTGGACCGCATCGTCGAGGTTGCACTGTCCGACAACGGTGACCTCGATGCCGCGGTGGTGGCCAACGACGCGGTCATCGCCGCCTACGCCACCCGGGCGGACCGGCCCCAACTGCCGTTCTGACCGCTGCTGTTCGCCAATGTGACCCTGCGCCTGCTCGGGAGCGACGACTTTCCCGTCCAGGCGAAGCAGCAAGCCGCCCGTGACCTCACCGCCGCAGCCGCCGTTGGCGCCCTCACAGTCGACATCGGCGACCGCTACCCGCTGGAGGAGATCGCGCAGGCCCACGACCGCGTCGACGCCGGCGGCCGTGGCCGCGTCCTGGTCACCATCCCCCAGTGACGACCGGGGCGCGGGCTTCGGCTTCCCACTGCAGCAGAATTCGACGAGGAGGTTGACGCTGCAGATCAGGCGGGCTTTGGTGGGCGCAGGCAGGAGCAAGGAGGATGGCGTGACCCAAGTGGAACTCGCAGAGAAGTTGCCGTCGTGTTCACGATGCGGCGGGCCGCTGATCACCAGCGCTGTCATGCCGCAGGAAGACGCGGAAGGCTTTCCGATCCACCTGGAACTGTGCTCTTCCTGCGATCCCGAGAAACCGGCCGCCGGCGCGCTGCTGCGCTGGTTCGCCACCGGCGGCGGCCACGACATGTCGCGCGTCCACGAGGGCGCGGACCTGCTGATGGAGTGGACCAAGGAGGGCATGGCCGAACACGGCTGGACCTGGTCCGCCCACGAACCGGACGATGCGCCCGGCGAGGCGGCCCGCCCCACTCCCGATGAGACGAGCCTCCGGGTGCTGATGACCCAGGACATCCCTGGCAACATCGCTGACGTCGAACGTCTTCAGGAGATCCGAGACGCCCTTCGCAGCCAGCTCACCACCGCAACTCCGGAGGAACGCGCACGGCTCCAGGAGGTCATCCGGCACTTCGGAGAAGCCACCGCGGAGGGCCTGGCCGCCCAGGACCCCACTGCCGCCGAACTGCGCGATGAGGTCCCCCAGCCACCGGGTCCATTGAGCCCGGAGGCCGAGCAGCGCCTGATGGAACTGCTCCGGCAACTGACGGAGGAGCCGCCACAGCGCGACTCGGACGGCTGACCTCGCCAGGGGTGATGTGGCAACCCGGCGACCTGTGAGGTGTCGGGCCCAGCCGTGTCTTCCGGCGTCAGGCGGTGACGGTTGGCACTCGATCCATACGTCGCTCAGCTGTGAGTCGATTTCCTGACTCCGATCACCTGGCACCGGTAGTCCTTGGGCGGAAGTTCGTACGCGGTGCGGAAGGCGCGGCTGAAGTCGGCTGCGCGGGGGAAACCCCAGCGAGTTGCGATGGCGTGGATGGGAGTGGAGTGCAGCGCCGGATCGGTGAGGTCGCGGCGGGCCGCCTCCAGGCGCCGGAGGCGGATCCAGGCAGCGACTGTGGCCTCTTCATTCTCGAAGAGGCGGTGCAGATAGCTGGTGGAGATGTGGTGCGCGGCAGCGATGACGGCCGGGGTGAGCTGCGGGTCGTGCAGGTGCTCCTGGATGAAGTTCTTGATGCGAAGCACGAGGGTTCGCCGGTGGGTGTCCGCCGGGAGGATGTTCTCGGCTTCGACGGCGTGGGCGAAGAGCGCGGAGACCAGATCGGTCAGGACCGTTCCCAGGCGGGCCCCGTCGGAGGACTGGTACGGGGTGGTGTCCGCGATCAGTTGAGTGAGGAACTGCGCCAGCAACGCGCCGATCCCCGTCCGCGCCGTGACCCGCCGTGGGACGGCGCGGCCGGTCATACCGAGCGGCAGCGGCAACAGCGACTTGGGGACCTCGACCCCCACAGCCGTGACCGGGTCCCTGCCGGTGCGGATCTCCCACGGCACCGAGGAATCGTTGATATGCAGGTCGGACGGCCGGTAGACGGCCTCATGGCCGTCCCAGTTGCCTACCCCCGTCCCGCCCACGACAAGTGAGAGGTGGTACAGCTCCGGGTCGGACTGACGGATCAGTTTCGGCGTGCGCCGGATGACCAGCTGCTGGAACGTGGCCGGCCACACGGACACGGCACCGAGGTCCAACACACGCTGGGTGGCCCGGAAGTCGTCGGCATGGTCGCTGCTCATGCGCACAGGAGCATGGGTCTGCCCCACACGCTCCGCCCAGTAGGCCAACCGGTCCGCCGCCGGCACGTCTTCACTCCGGAAAACGGTCTCGTTCAGCACTCGTTCTTCCCCCGTCTCGTGAGTGTCAGAAGATCAAACAGGGGGACGATAAGCGTCTGATGAACGGTTGCCTGCCGCCGCCATCCGGTGGGCGCGGCACGCCGGGGAGGCACCCGCTCACACTCCGGTGATCCGCTTCTCGAACCAGTGGTGGGCGTACGGCTCGTCGTTGAAGGCAGCGACCTCCTCGAAGCCGAAGGAGTGGTACAGGCTGATCGCGGCGCTGAGCGCCTTGTTCGTGTCCAGACGCAGTACGTCGCAGCCGTACCGGGCGGCCCGCGCCTCCAGCTCGGCCAGGAACCGGCGGCCGAGGCCGAGGCCCCGGGCGTGGGGCGCGACCCACATACGTTTGATCTCTGCCGGGGCGCCGGGCGGCAGCTTCAGACCGGCGCAGCCGACGGGCTCGCCGTGGAGCCGGGCGATCAGGAACAGGCCGTGCGGCGGCCGCAGTTCGCCCGCGTCGGGCAGCAGGCTCCGCGCGGGGTCGAAGCCGGTCTCGAAGCGCTCCTGCAGCTCGGTGAAGTAGGACCGCAAGCAGTGCTGGGCGTCGGGGTGTTCCGGGTCCACGACGTCCAGCGTGACCGTCCCGGCGGTCAGCAACCGTTCGACGTCGGCCATGGCGGCGACCAGCTGGGCGCGCTGGGCGGTATTGAGCGGCTCCAGCAGCGAGCCGGCCAGCTCGTCGCTGCGGCCATCGAGCAAGGCGCGCTCCGCGCGGCCTGCCTCGGTGAGCCGGACGGTGCGCACCCGTCTGTCACGGGGCTGCGGTTCCACCGTCACCAGTCCGTCGGTCTCCAGGGAGCGCAGCAGGCGGCTGACGTACCCGGAGTCGAGCCCGAGTCGCTCGCGCAGCCGCCGCACGTCCTGGCCTTGCTCGCCGATCTCCCAGAGCAGCCGGGCCGCCCCGATGGGCCGGTCACGACCCATGTAGTGGTCATAGAGAACCCCCACGCGCTCCGTGACGGTGCGGTTGAACCGCCGCACCTGGTCGATCTGCACACCATCCATTCTCTGACTCTAGTCAGAGAACGCTGCGCGGGCCACTGGGGCGACGCCCCGCGCTCGACCAGACACCGGATCGAGCGAGTGCACCCCTCACGGTCGGGGCGATGTTTCATCGCATCAGAGGATGTTGCGGACCTGACCGCGTTCGAAGTACGCGATCAGCTCCGGGTCGAGGGCCGGTACGTCGTACGGCACGCCCCCTTCGCGCAACGAACGGGTCGCGAGCACACCCGTGGCGACGCTCATCCGGGCGGCGACAGGAGAGGTGTCGGTGACGCCTCCGTCGCGCACGAACCGGCAGAACTCGTCCATGATCCGGCTGTCCCCGCCGCCGTGCGAGCCTCCGGCGTCCGGCACCCGGTAGGTCGCATCGGAGTCCGCGCGGTATCCGCTGGGGCCGGTGTTCCAGACCTTGACCTCGTCACCGGGGCCGTCACCGAAGTTCTCCAGCCGCCCCTCCGTACCGATGACGGTGTAGTTCCGCCAGTAGTCGGGGGAGAAGTGGCACTGCTGATAGGCGGCAACGACGCCGTTGTCGAGCTGCATGTTCATCACCGAGACGTCCTCGACGTCCACGACGTGGTTCATGTCGCGGCGGGCCGTCGGCGGCCAGTCGAACTCCCGCAGCCAGTTCGCCGGACGCTGGGTGTCCGGCTCGCGGCGCGGCAGGTCGCCGTAGACGAGGAGGTCGCCCAGAGCGGTGACGCGCCTGGTGTAGCCGCCGGCCAGCCAGTGCACCACGTCGATGTCGTGGGCGGCCTTCTGCAGCAGCAAGCCGACGGTACGACGCCGGTCTGCGTGCCAGTCCTTGAAGTAGTAGTCACCGCCGTAGCCGACGAAGTGCCGCACCCAGACAGCCTTGGGCTCGCCGATGTCGCCGCGGGCGATGATGTCGCGCATCAGGCGCACTACACCCATGTGGCGCATGTTGTGGCCGACATACAGCCGGGTGCCGGTCTCGTACGCGGTTCGCAGGATGTTGTCGCAGCTCTCGACGGTGATACCGAGCGGCTTCTCGACGAAGACCGCCTTGCCGGCCCGCAGCGCGTCGACGGCGATGACCTCGTGCGTGTCGTCCGGGGTGGCGACGATGATGCCGTCGAGGTTGCCGCGATCGAGGAGCAGTTTGTAGTCATCGACCGCCACCTCCGTGCCGAAGCGCTCGGCTTCACGGGCGCGCACCTCGGGGTCGAGGTCGGCGACAGCAGTGATCGCCGAGCCCTGTCCCGGCCGGTGGGCGCAGACGGCAATCGAACGGCGAAGGCCGAGCCCGACGGCACCGAATCGCAGGTCTGACACGGAGGTCCCTTCTGTCCTTTTGGGTGCTGGTACTGGCCGGAGACTCGACTGTCCCCCGCCCCGACTCGCGTCCACCACCAGCCTGTCATGACCTCGGGTGTCACCAACTGACAGGCCACACGCTCCTGTTCAGGGGCTCATCTATCATCTGATCGACTCCTGGGCACCCGACTGGTGCATGCAGGAGGTCGTGAAACGTCAATTGGTGAAAGGGCAACGGGGACTTGCGATTTACAGGTAAGCGTCGAATATCCATTGTCGCCGCGTGTGCGGTGGCGGCGATCGTGGGGAGTCTGCAGATCTCGTCCAGTGCGTTCGGCTCCCAGGACGAGGAGCAGGGGACGGCGCACTCGGCCGGCGCGCCGGCGGACAGGGAGATGGACGACTCCGGCTCGGGGGACTTCGGTACCTCCAGCACCGACGGGACGAGCTTCAAGAACGGCGTCATGTCGCTGGATGCGGGATCCGCGCCGAGGACGGCCGCGGCCGCCGCGCCACCCCATGGCGAAGGCTGGAAGCTGAGCGGTGCCACGAAGTGGCTGCAGACCGGCTACACGATCAAGTTCTACGACCAGAGGTCCGCGGACTGGCTGGCGCGCTACGTGAAGGCGTCGGCTGCGGACCTGCAGCGCGTCACGAGCCTGCCCGTCACCGTCGATACCAAGCCGGTGGGTTGGGACTATGTCAGGCCCAAGGGCGAGGTGGTCGTGGGTGTTCTGAAGCGCCCGTGCGTGCCACCCGCGGACGGCGGCAACAAGGGATGGAAGGTCGTCCGCGACGGTTCGGGGAGCCAGAATCTGAGTTGCGGTTTCACCGCTTCGTCTCTTCCCTCCACCGTGACCAGCGGACACGCGTACATCGACAGCGAGTTCTTCACCGCAGCCGGCAAGCCCTCGCCTTCCTGGGGTGAGACGTTCATGCGGAACCACGTCAGCCACGAACTCGGCCACACGCTGGGGCTGACGCACGCGAACCGCAGCGCGGCACGGGGTGACTGCGTCAAGGGCAGCGACTCCGGCGAGAAGCCGGTCATGTGCACGCCTGCCGAAGCGTATCCGGACAAGCGGGCGGGCACCTACGTCCAGCAGTTCGACGTGCAGGGCCTGCGCTACCTCGCCGCCGGCACCGGCGCGGCGCTGCCTCCGCAGGGCAAGGTGACAGGCCTGGGCAACAAGTGCCTCGACGTGAAGGGCGGGAAGGCGGCCAACGGCACGCAGATCCAGCTCTACACGTGCAACGGCTCGGTGTCACAGTCGTGGATCCTGGGGAAGGACGGCACGTTCCGGGCGCTGGGCAAGTGCCTGGACAACGCGCGCAACGCGAGTACGGACGGCAACAAGATCGACCTGTACGACTGCAACGGCCAGGCATCACAGCGCTGGTTGGTCAACGCGAAGGGCCAGATTGTGCACGTCGCGTCGGGCAAGGTGCTCGATGTGAGCGGCGGGAAGACCACCAACGGCACCAAGATTCAGCTCTTTACGGCGAACACGAACAAGCGCCAGCTCTGGGTCGCCCCGAAGTAGCATCCGTCAAAGGCAAGGGGCCGGACGGGCATGAACCCTGTCCGGCTCCTTCGTCATCTTCGCGCCCACTCCGGCGTCCATGTCTCGGCGACGCCGTGGTCGGGCTGCGTGGAGCCGAGGTGGTTACGGAGTGTGGTGAGCGCAGGGTGCGGGTTGTCGCTGCGCCAGATCAGTGAGTGCGGATAGACGGGCGTCGGCGCGTGCACGGGGATGCGGCGCAGGTCGTGGTCGGCGGGCCAGACGACCCGGGTCTGTTCGCCGACGAAGGTCGCGAGCAGCGGGGAGTCGGCGATCGTGTCGAGGAGCGGCTCGGTGCCGAACTCGGGGCCGGTCACCTCGATGGTGAGCCCGAAGGCGGCGGCGAGGTCGTCGTAGTAGGCGGCCCACTCGGTGCCGGCGACGTTGCCGGGCATCCAGATCCGGTGCCCGGCCAGCTGGGCGGGGGTGACCGAGCGGGCGGCGGCGAAGGCGTGGGCCGGTCCGGTGAGCAGTTGGACGGGCTCGTCGTGGACGCGGGCGGCCTCGATGCCCTCGGGCAGCTGCCGCGCGGGCCGGGTGAGGGCGCGGAAGGACGCGTCGATCGTGCCTGAGCGCACGGCGGCGAGGGCCGCGTCGGCGTCGAAGAGGGTCACGACGTCGAGGGCCACCTCCGGATGCGCGTGGTGGAAGCCCCGTACCAGATCGGCCGGTGCGAGCCGCCGGCCGATCACGTCGACGCGCAGCGCGCGACGGCCGGGCTGTACGGAAGCGGCGGCCCGCTCCTCGGCCCGGAGGAGATCGCGAGCGTGGGGCAGGAAGACCTGCCCGTCGACGGTGAGCAGAGCTCCGCGCGCCGTGCGGGTGAACAGGCGCACGCCGAGGTGCTTCTCCAGCGCGGCGACCCGCTTGGAGACGGCTTGCTGGGTGACCGACAGGGTGAGGGCGGCTTCCCGGAACTGTCCGGCGTCGGCGACGGCCACGAAGGTGCGTACGGCATCGAGATCCACGTACCCAGTCTTACAACGTCTGGTTGTCGCTTGCCGGGTGAGTCGGTTGTTTGCTCCGCTGCCTCAGGACCCGCTTTGATGTCGCCGGTCGACTTTCGAGGGCAGCGGAGAGGTGAGCATGCGAGCCAGACGGTCGCTGGGGCGGCAGTTCGGGTGGCTGTGGACGGCGTACGCCGCGAGCACGCTCGGCACACGGCTCGCCTTCGACGCGTTTGCGTTGATCGCGGTGCTCGTCCTGCACGCCGGGCCGACCGAGGTGGCTGTGCTGACGGCCGCGGGGCTTGCGGTGGGGGCGGCGGCGGCGGTGCCGCTCGGGCCGTGGGTGGAGTTTCGCCGTAAGCGGCCGGTGATGGTCGTGATGGACCTGATCCGGTGCGCGGCGCTGCTGACCGTCCCGGCGGCATTCGCACTGGGCTGGCTCACCTTCGTACAACTCCTGGTTGTGTCAGTGGTCGTCGCCGCGGCCGACATCGGTTTCAACGCGGCCAGTGGGGCCTTCCTCAAGTCGCTGGTGCCCTCGCACGACCTGCTCGTCGCGAACGCGCGCATCGAAGCCACCAACTGGACCGCCACCGTGCTCGGACCGCCGCTCGGCGGGGCCGCGATCGGGCTGTTCGGTCCGGTGACGACCGTGGTGGCCGATGCGGTCAGCTATCTGTTGTCAGCGCTGGGGATCCGTGCGATCGGCGCCAAGGAGATGCCTCCCGCACGCACCGGGCCGGCGCGGGTCGGCGGCCTGCTCGACGGGTGGCGCTACATCCTGGCCCACCCGGCGCTGCGCCCGATGTTCTTCAACACGGTTCTGGTCAATGCCCTGATCATGGCGGTCTCGCCGCTGCTCGCCGTCCTGATGGTCGGCGACCTCGGGTTCGCGCCCTGGCAGTACGGCCTCGCCTTCGCCGTGCCGTGTCTCGGCGGCCTGGTCGGCTCGCGGCTGGCAGGTGGGCTCGTCGCCCGGTTCGGGCAGCACCGGATCATGCTCACCGCGGGGACGCTGCGGGCGTGCTGGCCGGTCGGGCTGGCATTCATCCGACCCGGTACGGCCGGGCTGGTGCTCGTCATGGTCGTCGAGCTGGGGCTGATCACCTGCTGCGGTGTGTTCAATCCGGTGTACGCCACCTACCGGCTGGAGCGGACGGAGGCGGACCGGGTGGCCCGTACCCTCGCGGCGTGGTCGGTCTCAGGCAAGGGCACGACCGCGGCATTGACCGCGCTGTGGGGCCTGTTGGCCGAGGTGACCGGTATCCGCGCCGCGATCGCGATCGCCGGTCTCCTCCTCCTGACAACCCCGCTCCTGCTCCCCCGGCACGACCACACGTCGCACCACGAGCGGGATCAGGCCCCGAGCCGCACATGACACATCGCGGCTCGGCAAGGCCAACGGCCCAAACCGGCTTCGACATACCTGGGCCCCGGGCCTTGTGCCACAGCACTCACTCCTGGGGGTAAATGTCCCCCGCGGCCATGGCGCTCTCCTGCTCGCTCTGCTCGAACAGCTTGCGCGCCTTGTCCTGGAGCCGCTTCTGCTCCTCCGGGTCGGTCGCGCGTTCCGCCTCCTGCTTCAGCCCCTCTGCCTCCTGTCGCAGCTGACGGACGTGACTGCCGGATCCGCCTGCATCGCTCATGGTCACTCCTCGGACGTTCGGGATGAGCCGGCCCCTTCAGACAATCAGCGCCCCCGCGACTGTGCATCCCGAACGGTCTCCGGCAGCTGTCATGCAGGCCGCACACGGTCAGGGAGATGCGGCGGGTACCCCTCGGCCCGGTCTCCCCTCATTCGATAAGGGCGCCCTCGAAGGACCCCCAGGTACCGGGGTCGATCAAGGCGGCCAACGCCGCTGTGGCGATTCCCCGACCCCAGTAGGCCGGGTCGATCACATAAGTGACCTCGCGCTCGTGCGGTGACCCGAAGACAGCGGCGTGGCCCACAACGATGTCGTCGGCCAGCACCGTCCGCACCGTCACGGCGGCGTCGGAGCGAACCCCAATGCTCCTCGAAGTGACCGCGGTCGTAGTGATACTTCCTTGTCACAGCAGCCATGTGCTGCAACGTGGGATCCGTCAGCTGGGTCCAGAAGGCGGGCAAATCGCTGTCTTGCACCTCACGCAGGGTTATCCCATCAAGCTCGCCTCTCCGAATGATCACCAACTCGCATGCCGGGCTCAGCGTAGGACGCGCAGGAACGAACGGGCCTTGTTTCGTCCCGGCATATCGCGTACTGCCAGGCGTATCTGCGGAACGGCAGTGGACATGAGCCCGGAAGCGTAAAGTCGCGGGCGTCGCATCGGGGTCACCCTAGGGGGCACAGACATGCACAACCGCCGCATCGGCAGCGCCGTGGTCAGTGCCATCGGGCTCGGTGGGATGCCACTGTCCATCGAAGGGCGGCCGGATGAGGAGCGCGCGGTCGCGACCATCCATGCCGCGCTCGACGCCGGGATCTCGTTCATCGACACGGCCATGTCGTACTGCCTGAACTCCTCCGAGACCGGGCACAACGAGTCGCTGATCGCCCGGGCGCTCGCGGCGTACGGCGGCGACACCTCCGAGGTGCTGGTCGGCACGAAGGGCGGGGCGGCACGCGGAGCCGACGGAGCATGGTCCTACAACGGGGATCCCGCGACCCTGCGGGAGGCGTGCGAGGGCTCGCTCAAGCGACTGGGCGTGGAGGCCATCGGGCTCTACCAGCTCCACGTGCCTGACCCGACTGTGCCGTACGCCGACTCGGTGGGCGCGATGCGCGACCTGTACGACGCGGGCAGGATCCGCGCGGTCGGCATCTCGAATGTGGACTCCGACCAGCTGCGTGAAGCCCATGGGATCCTCGGCGAGCGGCTGGTGTCCGTGCAGAACAACTTCTCGCCGGCCACCCGCGACAGCGAGCCGCAGCTGCGTCTGTGCACCGAGCTGGGGATCGCCTTCCTGCCGTACAGCCCGCTGGGCGGTATCTCCCGGGCGGGCGGCCTGGGTTCATCACACGCCGCGTTCGCGCGGATCGCCGAGGAGTGCGGGGTCAGCCCACAGCAAGTGTGCCTGGCCTGGGAGTTGGCCAAGTCCCCGGTCGTCATCCCGATCCCGGGGTCGTCCAGGCCCTCGACCATCCGTGACTCGGCGGCAGCGGCCGACCTGAAGCTAACCGAAGGGGAGTTCGCCGAACTCGACGCCGCCTAAGGGTTGTCCCGCGAATGGATCGTTGAGTCGGCCTGCACAGCAGCGCGCACGCGTCGGCAGTACATCTCGCTGCGGGTCTCGCCGTCAATGACAGGGGCGGCTGGGTCAAGCAGGAGATCATCCGCGCGTCTCGTCGTAAACAATCGCGCCCTCGCGCAGCCAGGTGCGGAACCGCGCACCAAATTCCGCAGCATGCTCCAGGTGATTGCCCACCGTGAAGCCGCGGATGGTGAGGCGTTTACCGAGGACACTGAGCAGGTCGCCGGGCCCTTCGTCAGGACCCGCCTTGCTCTGCCGGTTGAGGGCTCCGCACACAGCGATACGGCCGTGCGGGTTCATCACCTCGATGGCCGCGCGCAACTGTTCCCCGCCCACGTTGTCGAAATAGACGTCGATGCCCTCGGGTGCGGCCTCGCGCAGCCGGTCGGTGACCGGGCCGTCGTGATAGTCGAAGGCCGCGTCGAACCCGAGCTTCCCGGTCACGTAATCGACCTTGTCCCGCGATCCGGCGCTTCCGATCACCCGGGCCGCTCCCTTGAGCCGCGCGATCTGACCGGCCATGCTTCCGGTCGCCCCCGCCGCGCTGGATACGAAGACGGTGTCGCCGGGCCGTAGCTCCGCCGCCACCATGAGCCCGGCATAGGCGACCAGTCCGAAGCCCAGATAGGCGGAGGGCGTCGGGTAGGCGTTCCGGTCGACGCGGCGGAACAGCCCGGCCTGCGCGACGGCATACTCGCGCCAGCCGAGCCTGTGCATCACCAGGTCGCCTTCGCCAAGTGACGGATCGGCGGAGGCGAGCACCTCACCGATGGCGTCGCCGGGCATCACTTCGCCGACCTGATAGCGGGGCATCGGCAGGCCGGACTCGCCCGCGATCAGCATGAGCATGCCGGGGTCGAGCGACATGAACATATTGCGGACCACCACCTGGCCCGGCGCGGGATCGGGGACAGGAACCTCGGTGATCTCGAAGTGACCGGGAGAGGGGAGGCCCTCAGGCCGTGCGACAAGTCGGGCCTCCAGCCCGGTGCGGCGGGTGCCGGAGCGGCCGGAGAATGTTGTGTTCTTCGAAGATGCTTCCATGCCGACGACGCTAGGGATTGACCCATGCGTGAAGGTCAAGGCGCCCGCGGCAGAGACCATGCAACCGCGCCGGACACAGCCCGCCGGCGCGACGAGCCGCAGGTGATACGGCCGGGCGGCTGACACGGCAGGGCCGGGGCGGATTCTCTGTGCCGATCGGGGCAGGTTCCGTGTGTGGTCATTCCCGTCTATGACTCGAATCCGGTGCGGCGCACCCCATGGGTCACCTACGCGCTGATCGTGGCCAATGTGGTGGTGTTCCTGCGCACGCCCGTCGCCGTGTCCTCGATCGCGGGCGACAGCAGCCTCTCGCAACTGTGCCATCTGCAGGCTTTCCTCGAGCAGTGGGCCGCCGTCCCGCAGGAGCTGATCCACAACCGGGTACCGGACCTGGTCCCGACCGGAACCGCCGCGGTGGGGTCACAAGGGCAGGGCTGCCTCCTTGGACCGCCCCGCTACGACAAGTCGCCTCCCCTGTCGGTGCTGACCGCGATGTTCCTGCACGGCAGCTGGCTGCACCTGCTGGGCAACATGCTCTTCTTGTGGATCTTCGGCGACAACGTCGAAGACCGGCTGGGCCGGGTGCGGTACCTGCTGTTCTATCTCTTCTGCGGGTACGTGGCCGGGTACGGCTTCGCGCTGGCCAACCCCGATTCCGCCGACCCGCTGATCGGGGCGTCGGGGGCCATCGCCGGCGTGCTCGGCGCCTACCTGGTGCTCTATCCGCGGGCTCGAGTGTGGGGCCTGGTGCCGTTCCTGTTCTTCTTCCCGCTGCGGCTCCCCGCCTCGGTAGTGCTGGGCCTGTGGTTCGTCCTGCAGGCTTTCTACTCGGCCGGCTACGGCGTAGCGGAGGGCGGCACCGTTGCCTATCTCGCCCATGTGGCCGGCTTCGTGGCCGGGGCGTTGCTGGCGCTTCCCCTGAAGGCCAGTACTCCGCCCCCGCCCGAACCGCAGCGCCTGCGCAAAGGGCCGCAGATACCGCCGCATTGGTGAGCTCACTGCCAGTCGCGGCACCCTGCCAGACAGGTCGAGCCCGCAACACAGAACTCCGGGCACTTCTGCCCGCACCGTCACCACTCGTATGGTGAGCCGTCACTTGTGTCCGGCCTGAGGGGAACTGATGGTGCGTAGGACCAGACTCATCCGACACTCCGCAGCATTCGCGGCAGCCCTACTGCTCACCGCCTGGCTCACCCCGGCAGCCTCCGCCGACGACCCCCCGGCCGAGCCGAACCCGGTCGCCGTCCAGCTCAACGCCTATTGGACCCAGGCCAGGACCGCGGCCGCACTGCCCGGCGACACCGGCAGGGACTCCGAGCCCGGGCTCACGACCCAAGCCGCCTCCCCGACGGTGGACGGCCCTCAGCCGGGCGAGTACATCCCGCCCAGCAAGAGTTTCGACGGAATTCCCCAGGCCGGCACCTTCTTCTGGACCGACTCCACCGGCACGGGGCGCACGTGCAGCGGGTCTGTGGTGCGCAGCCCAGGCCACGACCTGGCACTCAGCGCCGGGCACTGCCTGAAGGGCTACTCCGGCACGTCGCCCAAGCGCAACCTGGGCTTCGTGCCGCAGTACCACGACGGCCTCAAGCCGTTCGGCATCTTCCCGGTCAAGAACAACGGCGTCTACGTCCCGCAGCAGTACTACGACCTGGGCGAGCACGCAGGGGCCCAGTACGACTTCGCGTTCGCGGTCACCGAGCCCAACCAGGACGGGACGCGGCTCCAGGACGCGGTCGGCGGAGTGCAACTGCTCACCGGCACCGGGTACTACCACGCACCGGTGCGGATGATCGGGTATCCGTCGAGGGCGCAGAAGCCGCTGGAGTGCTGGAGCTGGACCACCAAGTGGGCCAGCGACGACCCGGCCGACCCGGGAACTTTCCCGCGCATCGCCTGCGACGCCTTCGTGGGCGGGACCAGCGGCGGGCCGATGCTGGTCCCGTGGCCGGGCGGCTGGGCGGTGATCGGGGTCATCGGCGGCTACCACACCGGCGGCAACACCCCCCAGGTCTCCTACAGCTCCTACTTCGGCGCCGCCACCCAGGCCCTCTACCGCGCCGCGATCGCGGGCGCCCCGCCCGCGGGACCGAAGACCTAGTACGAGCAGAGGTCCCGCGACACCCTCGCCGGGTTGTCGGTCGCGCTCCCCCAGTTGTACTCGTTGAACTTCGCGGCCATCGGGCTGTCGTCCGTGACGATCACGTACGAAGTGTTGTCACCGGCATGGTCGGCGTGCCGGTACTCGTTGTCGGTGGTCTGCGAGAGGTAGTCCTTCAGACCTCCCTGGTTGTTGAACATCGCGTGCTTGCCCCAGCCGACGTAGGCGCTCGGCCGCTCCCGGCCGTAGCCCCAATCGCCGTTGAAGTTCACGGACTCGACCTGGGTCCAGTCGCGCTCCACCCGGTGCTTGCCGTGGGCGCTGAGCATGATCTGGTAGCGGGTCCACTTGTTGTCGCCGGCGTACTTCCAGCCGGTCACGACATGCTCGAAGTCATACGCGTGGCCGATTCCGCCGGTGAACCCGTCCTTGGGGAAGAACAGCGTATAGCTGACCCGCACCTCCGTGCCGAAGCATGTCTTCACCGAGGCGTACGTCGGGAAGTACGACCCCGTCGCGGCACAGCCCGAATCGGCGTCCGGCCACGGCTTCAGCGCGGCAGACGGTGCCTTTGGGGCAGTCGGTCCACGGCCGTTGGGACCATCGGCCCGCAAGGGACAGCGGGCTGGCCGCGGTCTGGAGGGCGGAGCATCCAATCCCGCCAGGCGTCGCAAACAGGACGCCTTGACACCGGGAGGCAACCAGTCGGCCTGGCAGCTGCGTATTGAGTAACGTCCTTGCCACGGAAGAAAGTTGATGCCTTGCAAGCCAACGAACTGCGATCGTCCCGCCGCGCCGTACTCGCTCTCGGCGCCGGGACGGCACTTGCCACCGCCTTGTCCCTGGACGGAAGGGCATACGCTTCAGCACACGGCGAAGATGAGATCGCCCACCGGCTGAGTAAACTCGAGCAGCGGCAGTCCGCCCGCCTTGGGGTGTTCGCGCACAACACAGGCACGGGTAGAACAGTGGCGTACCGCGCAGACGAGCGCTTCCCGATGTGCTCGGCGTTCAAGACGCTCGCCGCCGCAGCCGTCCTGCGCGACCTCGACCATGGCGGCCGATTCCTGGCCAAGGGCATCCGGTACACGGAGAAGGAGCTCAAGGACTCGGGCTACTCCCCGATCACGGGGGACCCCGAGAACCTCGCCAACGGCATGACTGTCGCGGAACTGTGTGCCGCCGCCATCTGCTACAGCGACAACGCCGCAGGCAACCTCCTCCTCCACGAGCTGGGAGGCCCCACCTCCATCACCAGCTTCTGCCGCTCACTCGGGGACAGGACAACGCGGCTCGACCGGTGGGAGCCCGAACTGAACTCCGCCGAACCGTGGCGCGTGACCGACACGACCAGCCCTCGTGCCATCGGCCGGACCTATGCGCGTCTGACACTCGGCCGCGCGCTCACACCTCCGGACCGGAAGCGGCTCACCGGCTGGCTGCTGGCCAACACGACCAGCGGCGAGAGATTCCGCGCCGGGCTTCCCGACGGCTGGACTGTCGCTGACAAGACGGGCGGCGGCAGGTACGGAAGCAACAACGACGTGGGCATCGCCTGGCCACCGGACAGCCCACCGATCGTGCTGGCCGTGCTGACGACCAAACACGAACCCGACGCAGCGGGCGACAACGCGCTGGTGGCCAAGGCCGCCGAGCTGCTGGCGGCGACACTCACCTGACGCTCAGGGCCCACGGGGCGACCGACCTCGCGGCGCGGTCAGGGCGGCCTACCGGACAGCTGGAGCCCGAGCCGTGCCGGTTGGATTGCTTCCGGTTACAGCGCCGCGCGGTCGGTGTGCGCGCATTCGAACCCGGCGAACCCTCACGGCCGACAGCTGAGTTTTCGATCACTTGACTTGGGCAGCGATAGCCCGCGCACAGTCCAGGGACTCCGTGTGCGTGGTGTCCACCTCAAGGTCGTAGACCACGCCCCGGTGGACCATCTCCGCCTGCGACGCGGCCATTCCCTGGACCCGATCCCCGCGGGCGACCTCGCGGCCTGCGGCGACCGTACTCTCGCACCTGACGCCAACCCACAGCACGTCCAGTCCGCCAAAAGCCTTCTGCCACCGCTCCTGGGACGTCGCTCCGCCGAGGAAGACGTCATCGACGATGACCCGGGCGCCTGCACGGGCCATCGCGGCGACCCCCTCCATCCATGCTGTTTCCAGCTCCCGGAACGCCGATCCGACCTTCAAACCGCCATCTGCAGCGAATTCGATTCCTGCGTCCGATGTCTGCAGGGAAGCGGGCATCGCCTCGATCAGCGAGTCGACCGCGGCGACAAGCCACGGATCCCGCAGCACCGCCTGCAGACACCGGACGATCCCGGACTTGCCCGAGCTGGACCCGCCGTTCAACACGATCACCTGAGTTGTCACCAGGTCACGGTAGAGGCAACTGCCACGGCGCTCGAAGCGATTTTCGGCAAGCCCGCCCTGCTGCCACACCCCGGCGAACCTTCCCGGTCGCAGCACTAGCGGGGCGGGGCGCCTGTCACGGGCGCCAGTACAGAGAGGGGTCCGGGTGGTCGGCGAAGCCCAGTGCGCGGTAAAGCGGTTCACCGTCCGGAGAGGCGTACAAGTCGACTCGGGCGACCCCACGTTCCCGGAACCAGTCGAGCAGGCCCTGCATGATCGCGCGGCTGTGGCCGCGCCGTCGGTATGCCTGATCGGTGACCACACCGATGACGTGTCCGATCCGGCCGTTGCGCAGGTGCGGGCCGGGCAGCCGTTGCTCGATGGTGCCGATGCCACAGGCGGCGAGGCCGTGGTCGCCGTGCACAACGAGGATCCGCACGGCGTCCGCTGTCACCTGTTCCTTCAGCACTGCGGCAAGGCTGTCGCGCCAGTCGTCGTCCGCTGATGAGGAGTTGAAGAAGTCGTCGCCGAGGGTCTCGAACAGCGACGCCCGCAGGCGTACGAGCTCGGCGACATCATCCTCCACTGCCTGCTGTACATGCGTCATGTAATAACCGTATAGCGCATTTGAGACTTACGTCGACCTGATTTTGCACGGGAACGGGCCCACCTGGTGGTCCCCGGGCACTGAACTGCCCCGTGCGTCGAAACTGCTGTCAGACGGTCACCACGGGAATGCCGTCCGCGCGGCCGGCGAGCAGCGCCGGCCGCCAGTCGCTCCAGCTCACGATCGAGCAGCTCCCCAGGAGCCGCGTCCAGCAACAGGACTCGCATGTGCTCCATCCCCCTTCCCGCACAGGGACCTTATTCGGTCCACCTGGCCTGGAGGTGGTCACCATCGCGTACGGCCCCCCAGCGGCCGATGGCTATGCCGTAGTTCTTCGGCTCTCGGCCGCCACGGCTTCGACGAAACGCTCCAGCCCAAGCGGGTTGTCGTGAAGGAACAGATTCGGCTCGATGAGTTCCAGCTCCATGACCACAGGGTCCCTGGTCTCGTTCAGTGCCAGATCCACCCGGGCGAACAGCGGGGCACCCGGAGACGGCACCACTGCCAGCGCCTCCAGCGCTGTGCGGATCTCCACCTCGGTCGGCCGGTACGGGGCGGCACCGGGGTGCACCTCTCTGAAGTTGTCGATCACCTCTGGCTCGATCAGCACGGGCCCCTTTCGTATCGCATGGCTGAAGGTGCCGGAGAAGAAGACCAGAGCGCGTTCCCCTTCTTCCACGAGACGCAGATACGGCTGGATCATCACGGTGCGGCCTTGGTCCAGCAGCATCCGTGCATGGCGTGCGGCATCCGCGTGGCGGCCGGGCTCGTAGCGTGCGGTGTCCATTGCACCCGCGGAAACGGCCGGCTTGACCACCACTCCATCAGCCATGTCAAAGTCCTCTTCGCTGTACCGCCCGCCTGGTTCGACGAATTGCGTCGGTACGACGGAGACTCCGCGCTCGGTGAGTTTCACCAGATAGCGCTTGTCGCTGTTCCAGCGAACCACCGGCGCTGGATTCCACAGCTGCGTGACGCGAGCCGTCGTGTCGACCCATGCCAGGAACTCGCCGAGGCGTCCCGCGTAGTCCCACGTCGACCGGATGACCGCCAGATCAAACCTGTCCCACGCCACCGGGTCCGCATCCCAGGCCAGTGCTTCCGCTGCCAACCCGTCAGCGCGCAGTGCATCCACGATCAGCGGGAGATCGATGTCCGCTTCAACGCCGGCGTCACTCGTCACGACCGCGACCCTGGCAGTACCCATCGACTCCCCCGTCGTCATACCTCAGACCTGCCCCCGCGAGACACCAGTACAGGGAGTGTCACGGACAGACAAGAATTCCCGGCAGGCACTCTTCCACACACCGCTCCACGGCAGTCAACCCATT
Organism: Streptomyces sp. NPDC005408; assembly: GCF_040606445.1. Classification (NCBI taxonomy): domain Bacteria; kingdom Bacillati; phylum Actinomycetota; class Actinomycetes; order Kitasatosporales; family Streptomycetaceae; genus Streptomyces; species Streptomyces sp. NPDC005408. Next base: position 22,520 of record NZ_JBEXEX010000052.1, read on the forward strand.
TACCGGAGAGTAAAGCCGCCGCCATTCGCGCTCGAATGTTCTATTGAACGATATCGATCACCGAGAATTTCCGGGCTTCCAATAAAGCCCAGGTCGGCGTAACCGGCTCCACCCTCCGGAGGCACGAAATGCGCTCTTCGTACGCGCATGAAACTCTGGGAGCGGCCCATCGTCCGACATCCGCCACAGGAGGCACGATCGTGGGCAAGAAACAGAGCCGGCAGAACCGCGGCGCCCGCACGGGCGGCCATGAGCGCAGCGCCGCCGCCGTGGAGGCGAAGGAACAGCCGAAGACGTCGGCCGCGCAAGAGCCGATGCACCCGATCTCGGAGCCGGTCTCCCGTAAGCATCAGCGGAAGTTCGGCCACAACTGACCCTGCGTGCGGCGTCATCAGCGCCAGTACGAGCGGTCCGGACCACACGCGAAGGTTGCGGTACCCGGCCTGGAGGCGGGCACCGCAACGTCCTTCTGCACAAGGGGCGTCAGTGCTGCGGCGCCGGTGATCCGGCCGGGGTGAGACGCGCCGCGCTGCGGTAGGTGGAGATGCCCAGGGCCAGCAGCCAGTAGCTGAGGATCGCACCCATCAGGGCGGTGGTGCCCCAGCCGTTCGCCGCGTAGAAGTTCGCGGGGGTGTTGCCGAAGAACAGGGACGGGACGAAAGCCAGGTTGATCCCTGCCAGGACGTATGCCGACCGGCTGGTCCAGCGCGGCAGCAGGTTCGTGCGCGAGATGACGTAGCCCACCGCGGTCAGGAAGAACGCGAGCATGAGGCGGGAGATCGACCCGTAGAGGATGTACGTGCCGCTGACGGTGATGGTCGGATCGATCGGGTGGTCGGCGGCGATGACCGCGCCCGCTTCCAGGCCACTCGAGACCAGCGTGATCGACGTGTAGACCAGTCCCGCAGCGAAGGCCATCGAGCCGGCCCACTCGTACGCGGGGCTCACGCGCTTGACCAGTTCACGAAAGGCCGTCACGAACACGACGAGGAAGGCGAGCGCGACAATCCCGATCAGCAGCCTGGCCAGGACGTTCGAGTCCGGCGGCGGGCCCGAGTAGACGAAGTACAGGGGCACTTCGAGGATGAGAGCGGCCGCGGTGGTGATGCCTGCGATGCCCGCCAGGCGCCTTGCAAAGGTTTCGTTCATGGGTGTCCCCCGGGTTGTCCGTGCGGTGGATTTCTCGTCGGTTCGTTTGCCGACGACGTAAATGCTGCCGCTCACGGCGCTTGTCGTCGCTGGGCCTGAGAACCGGATGAGGGGTGGTCCTACCGACACCCTCACAGGGGCGCAATGCACCGGCCGGGACTGCCGGCAGGAGGGGACCGCATCGGCTCCGTTCGCCCATGCCAGCGCCTCGGATAGGCTGATATGGGAGCAAACCGCACCCGAAAAGCCCGACAAAGCTGCGCCCAGAGTCGCCCTACCCGAAGACGCTGCATCGACAACGCGTCAGCAGCGCTCGCCCGAACATCGCCAGGGAGTGGCCGGCAAGCAGAAGCCCCCACACCCCCGGGGTGAGGTCATTGCGTTGGACACACACCAGTCGACCAGTGATGTGCCGGATCACCCCCTGACGGCCATCGGGTACGCGGGTGTGCTCCGCGACCTCCTTCCGATCGCGCTGTGGCGGGCCGATACGGAAGGGCGCATCGTGGAGTGGTCGCTCGCCGCCCGGGAACTGCTCGGCTACCGCCCGGAGCAGGTGATCGGCCGGTACGGGATCCCGGTACTGGTCCCCGAGCCCAACCGGGAGCTGGCCGTTCAGCTGACGCAGAGGGTCGTGGCAGGCGAGGCGGTTGTCGCAACCCTCCCGGTGCGCCATTGCGACGGGCACCTGGTACCGATGGAGATGTGGATCTGCCCGGCTGTGGACCGGCGGGGCGGAACCGGCGTCCTGGTCATCGCCGTGGAGACCTCCGCGGTGTTGAGAATGCGGGATTCGCTGGCGGCCCTGGAAGGTCTGTTCACCCAGTCCCCCATCGGTCTGGCCACGTTCGGCCCCGATCTGCGCTTTCTGCGGGTCAACGACGCGCTGGCGCGGATGAACGGCGTCTCCGCGGCCGAGCACTTCGGCAAGCGGCTGACCGAGGTCGCACCAGGGGTCAACGCCGCGGCCCTGGAGACGGTGATGCAGCAGGTACTGGATCGCGGGAAGGCGGTGGTCGATGTGCGCCGCTCCGGTCGCACCCCGGGAGATCCCGAAAACGACCGGACCTGGTCCTGCTCCTACGCTCCGCTGCGGGGCAGCGATGGCCGGCCTCTGGGACTGATCGCTTCCGTCATCGACATCACCGCCGGGCAGCAGGCGCAGGTCGATGCCGAGCAGGCGCGGCAGCGCTTCGCCCTGCTGGCAGAGGCCGGCGCGCGTATAGGAACCACCCTGGACCTGCGCCAGACAGCCCAGGAAGTGGTGCAGGTGCTGGTGCCCCGGCTGGCCGATTCGGCCGACGTACAACTGCTGGAAGCGGTGCTCGACCCGGATGAGTCCGCCGCATCCACCCAAGGCGTGGTGCGTCGGATGGCGGCCGCCTTCCCCGATCCGTCCGCCCCCACCGCGAAACTGGCGGCCGGCATGACCATGCAGGTCCCCATCGGCTCGGTGTACGAGCAGGTCATGACCGAGGGGCGCCCCATGAACCTCTACCAGGCCGACATCCCCGCGCTGATCCCCGAACCGCAGGCCGAGCGACTGCGTGGCTACCTCAGCAGCCGTATGGGCTGCGCGCGGATGGTCCCCCTGGTCGCCCGCGGCAAGGTGCTCGGCGCCGTGGTGGTGACGCGTACCCGCAGCCGCGAGCCGTTCGACGAGCAGGACTGCGTGCTCATCGACGAGCTGGTCGCCCGGGCCGCGCTGAACATCGACAACGCGCGCATGTACACCAGCCAGCGAGAGGCGGCCCTCACTCTGCAGCGCAGCCTGACGAACAATGCGCTACCTGAAGTGAGCGGACTCGAACTCACCGGGCGCTACCTCCCCGCCAGCGACCACGAGGTCGGCGGCGACTGGTTCGACGTCATCACCCTGCCCGAAGGCAAGACGGGTCTGGTCATCGGAGATGTCATGGGACACGGAATCCATGCGGCGGCCGTCATGGGCCAGCTGCGCACGGCAGTGCGAACGCTGGCACGCCACGACATCCCCCCGGTGCAGATGCTCTACTCCCTTGACGCCGCCGTCGCCGACCTGGGCGAAAACGAGATGGCAACGTGCGTCTACGCAGTCCACGATCCGGCTGCCGGCGGCTGCCTGATCGCCAGGGCCGGCCATCCACCCCCGGCCGTGGCCGACGCCCGAGGAACCATCGCGTTCCTCGACGGCCCCTCGGGAACGCCGTTGGGAACAGGCGGACAGGACTTCCAGACCGAGGAGGTGCCCCTGCCCCCCGGCAGTCTGCTGGTGCTGTACACCGACGGCCTCATCGAGGCCCGCGACAGAGACCTCGACCAGGGCATGCACCAGCTCTCCCAGGCGCTGCGACACCTCGACCAGCCGTTGGAGGAGATCTGCCAGCGCGTCCTCGACCGGTTGCTGCCCACACCGGCCCAGGACGATGTGGCGGTCCTCCTCGCCCGGACTCTGCGACCGCAAGGCCTGCAGAGGAGTCACCCCGAGTGGCACCGCGCGGGCGAGCCCGCCCGCAAGGCGGAAGGGTGGTAGTTATGGACACTCCGGTGACAACGTTCAGCGAGGGCCCGGAAGACCCCTTCGCAGTACGGCACGCAGCCTCGGTGGTGCTGGACGACCGCGGGATGGTCGTCGGCTGGAGCGAGCGGGCCGAGGCGCTGCTCGGCTACTCACCCGAGGAGGCGCTCGGGCAGCCGACGCTCGACTTTCTTGTCGACACCCGCGACCAGGGCATCGTCATGGACGCAGTGGCGGCATGCGTACGCGACCGGGGGTGGTTCGGGGTCGTGCCCGTCCGGCACCGCAACGGCCATCGTCTGGAGTTCGGGTGCCGGGCCCGGGCGATCATGAGGGGCGACTCCCCCGCCGAATGGTTCCTCGTCGCCGCGCCCGCCGAGGAGGTGATCCAGTGGGAGACGGACAGGTCGGTCCTCGACGGATTGTTCCGCCGCTCCCCCATCGGTCTGTCCGTCTTCGCCCGGGACCTCAGCATCCTGCGCGTGAACCGGGCGATCTCGAAGTTCAGTCAGCTACCGGTCGAGCAGCACCGTGGGCTCCGCACCAGCGACTTCCTCATCCAGCAGGACACGGACACAGTAGAGCGGCAGTTGCGGGAGGTACTGGAGACGGGCCGGTCCTCGATCTTCACCGAGCAGCCCTGCCGTCTGCGGCGGGATCCCGGCCGTGAGCTGGTCGTGTCGGTATCGGCGTTCCGGATGCAGGATTCCTCCGGGCGGATCCTCGGGGTGACGCAGACAGTCGAGGACGTGACCGACCGCTATCGGGCCCGCCGTCGGCTCGCCCTTCTCAACGAGGCCAGCGCCCGCATCGGGACCACGCTGGACGTGGCGAAGACAGCGCGTGAGCTGGCCGAGGTGGCCGTCCCGCACCTCGCCGACTGTGTCTCCGTGGACCTGCTCGAGCCGGTGACCCGCGGCGAAGAGCCCGTCCAGGAGATGTTCGGCCCCGTGCGCAGGACGGCGATCGACAGCATCCTGCCGGAGGCAGCAGAGGTGATGTATCCGGTCGGCGACATGATTCACGTCCCGGCGGAGTCGGTGCAGGCGCGGTGCCTCGCCGAGCGGCGTCCGGTCCTCGACGCGCATCTGGAGGGCCTCAGCGGGTGGCTGTCCAGGGACCCGGAGCGGGCCGAGCGCGCCCTCAGCCTGGGCGTCCACTCGCTGATGGTCGTGCCGCTGGTCGCGCGGGGGCTCGTGCTCGGCATGCTCAGTCTGTGGCGGTGGCGACGGGTCGAGCCGTTCGAGGAGGACGACCTCAAGCTCGCCGAGGAGTTCGCCTCCCGGGCTGCCGTCTGCATCGACAACGCACGCCGGTACACCCAGCAGCACGAGGCGGCGCTCACTCTGCAGCACAGCCTGCTCCCGCACGAGGTGCCCAAGCACCCGGCGGTCGAAGTCGCCCACCGCTACCGGCCGGCCGACGCCACGACCGGCGTCGGCGGTGACTGGTTCGACGTCATCCCGCTCTCCGGGCTTCGCGTCGCCCTCGTCGTCGGCGACGTGGTCGGCCGCGGCATCCACGCGGCGGCCACCATGGGCCGGCTGCGTGCCGCCGTACACACCCTGGCCAACCTCGACCTCACCCCGGACGAGGTCCTCTCCAACCTCGATGATCTCGTGGACCGTCTGGCCGCCGAGCAGGATCCGACCGACGAACGCGCACCTCAAGTCGTCGGCGCAACCTGCCTGTACGCGGTCTACGACCCGGTCTCGCGGCACTGCGCTCTGGCCCGGGCCGGACACCCGCCGCCCGCGGCGGTGACCCCGGACGGACGGGTGCACCTCCTCGACGTGCCCGCAGGCCCGCCGCTGGGCCTGGGCGGGCTGCCGTTCGAGGCGGCCGAGCTGCAACTGGCTGAAGGCAGCCTCCTGGCCCTCTACACGGACGGACTCATCCAGGGCCGCAAGCGAGACATCGACGAGAGTCTGGCCGATCTGTGCGAGGCGTTGGCCGTGCCCGCCCGCTCGTTGGAGGAGACATGCGGGGCGGTGGAGGGCGCGTTGCTGCACGACCGGCCCACCGATGACGTGGCCGACGACGTGGCTCTGCTCGTCGCCCGTACCCGCGTCCTGGCGGCGGAGAAGGTGGCCACGTGGGAGCTGCCCGTGGAGGCAACCGCCGCTGCTCAGGCCCGGACGCTGACGGCATCCCAACTGGCCGAGTGGGGACTGGAGGAGATGGTCTTCACCACCGAGCTGATCGTCAGCGAGCTGGTCACCAACGCCTACCGCTACGGTGGCGGGCCGATCTCCCTGCGGCTCATCCGTGACAGCCACCTCATCTGCGAGGTGTCCGACACCAGCAGCACCTCACCGCACCTGCGCCGGGCCCGCACCACCGATGAGGGCGGCCGCGGACTCTTCCTGGTGGCCCAGCTCACCGAGCGGTGGGGCACCCGGTACACACGCGACGGCAAGACCATCTGGACGGAACAGCCGCTGTCCTCGGCGTCGGCTTCGTAAGACGGTGCGGCACAGCCTTTGGCGCAGGCCTCAATGGCTCGCAGCGGAGCAGGGCAGCGCCCTGGTGCGCTGATCAGCGGAGCCGGTCGAGAAAGGCGAGTGCGGCCCGATTGTCCGCACCTTCAGTGATCAGGGCTATGTGGTTGTCGGGCCGCACGAGCACCAAAGCATCGCCGTCGATGCCATAGGCGTGTCGGGCACGGCCGTCGGCGTCGCGCAGTCCGGACGGCTCCGCGTCGATGGCGTGGGTTCGGACGAGGTTGCCTCGTGCCGTCACCTCGGCCAGTGCCCCCGAGGCGGCGGGGCCGAAGCCGAGCAGCGTGAAGTGCGGTCCGGCGAAGAGCTGGAAGAGCCGGACGCGGTTGCCCGCCGTGTCCTCGCATGGCGCGTCAGGGGCGCGGTCCCCGGGCCGCAGGACATGGCTTCCGGTTCCGGTGGCGAGCGAGCTCCATTGGTACCCCTGGCCGACGGTCGGCGGAGCTGCGGCCTCGACGCCGTTGCCGGGCTCCTTGATCGCCTCCAAGACTCGGTTGAGTCGGTCAGTGGTGATCTGCAGGGTCCAGGCGGCGACGGGGAGTCGCTCTTCGTCGTAGGTGTCCAGCAGCGCGGAGCCCGCTTGGCCGGTGAGGGTGAGTGCCAGCTTCCAGCCCACGTTGTACGCATCCTGAATGCCGGTGTTCATCCCGAGGCCGCCGGCGATCGGGTGGACATGGGCGGCGTCTCCGGCCAGGAAGACCCGGCCGACTCGCGCACGTTCGACCATACGGACATTGACCCGCCAGGTCGAAAGCCATGTGGCGTTGCGCAGCCGCCCCGCTGCGCGTGCGTGGCGGTCGAACAGGCGCTGGAAGCCCACCAGCGACGGCGGGAGGGGGGCACCCTGCCCGTCGATCTCCGGCGAGGCCTGCAGCTGGAAGGAGTTCGTGCCGGGGATCGGGCAGAGCATGATTGCGCCGTCCGGCGTGAACCACTGGTGCCAGTAGTCCCGGCTGATGCCCTCGGCTTCCACGTCGCCGCAGACCATGGCCTGCGCCTGCTCGGTGTGGCCTGCGAAGGGCACCCCGAGCGTGGTGCGTACGCGGCTGTGTCCGCCGTCGCATCCGATCAGGTAGGCCGCCTGGATGCGGCGTCCGTCGGCGAGGGTGGCGGTCACGCCGTCGGCGTCCTGGGTGAACCCGGTGAGTTCCGCGCCGAGTTCGACCTTCACGCCGTGGACGGCAAGGCGGTCGCGCAGGATCTCCTCAATGCGCCACTGGCCAATGAACACACCGCTGTCGAACGGCGCGTCGGGGGTGGGCCCCGCGCCGGCGAACGGATCTGTGTCACTGACGAACTCGCCATTGAAGTACTTGCGAAACACCAGATGCACGGTGCCGTCTGCGAGGACTCTGTCGGCGACACCCAGGTCTTCGAGGACTTCCAGGCTGCGCGGGTGGAGGGTCTTGCCGCGGGATTCCCGGTGGTGTGCGGCGCTCTTGGCGATGATGCGCACGGCGATGCCACGGCGGGCGAGGTCGCAGGCCAGGGTGAGGCCGGTGGGCCCGGCGCCCACGATCAACACGTCGGTCATTGAGGTCCTCTCGTCTCGGGTGGGATCACCCAACACCCTCCGCGAAGCAAAGTGCAACTCGGTAATAGAATTTACCCAGTTTCACAATGTGCCGACCTGGCCCTGGAGCAATCACCCGGACTGCGAGACACCACGGCGAGCGCTACCTCGACCATGCCGGAGCCTGGCAAACGGTCGAGCCGGCGCTCGACTTCACCTCCACCGCACTGCCGGCATTCGCCCTCACCGCCGACTGACGCCGGCACACATCTGCGGCGAGTTGGCCGGTGGGCGTCTTGTAGTCGCGTTGACGGGGCATCACGATAAGGAATGCCGCCCGGAGCCGTACAGTCGAGAGGACCCCAATGGACAGCGACGAGCTGCAGCCCGCGACGCTCCTTGGAGTGCTCCTGGACCACAGCGGCACCCCGCTGGGCCAAGTGTCCGAGGAGGCTCAGATCGCCGTACTGGCGCGGGTGGGTTCGGCACGCGGTGAGACGATGTCCGCTTTCCAGTCCTCAGGATCCGCTCAGCCCTCAACCTAGGACGCGGGTCTGGAGGAACGCTCAAGTGCCCGCGGGGACACGGCCCTTCCGCCAGTTCGTGATCAAGGTCCACAGCCGCTGCGACCTGGCCTGTGACCACTGCTATGTCTACATGCACGCGGACCAGAGCTGGCGCGGCCGTCCCGTCACGATGTCGGAAGAGGTCCTGCGGCTCACCGCAAGGCGCATCGCCGAGCATGCGTCCGCACACGGCGTGCCCCGCGTCCATGTGGTGCTGCACGGCGGTGAGCCGCTGCTGGCCGGCCGTGAGCGGCTGCGTGGCTTCGCCCGCGAACTGCGCGCCGCCCTGAACGGCGAGAGCGCACTCGACCTGCGGATGCAGACCAACGGGCTGCGGCTGGACGACGAGTTCTGCGCCATGCTCGCCGAGGAGGGAATCGTCACCGGCGTCTCGCTCGACGGCGACCGGCGCTCCAACGACCGGCACCGGATCAGGGCGGACGGATCGGGAAGCCACGACGATGTGGTGCGTGCCGTGCGCAAACTCGGTGAGCCTGCCCACCAGCGGGCCTTCGGCGGGCTGCTGTGCACCGTCGACGTGGAGAACGACCCGGTCGCCGTCTACACGTCGCTGGCCGAACTGGACCCGCCGGGCATCGACTTCCTGCTGCCGCACGCCACCTGGGACCGGCCGCCACCGCGTCCGTACGGGGCGACGGACTACGCGGACTGGCTGATCGCCGTCCACGATCAGTGGACGGCCGACGGAAAGCCGGTCCGGATCCGGATGTTCGAGTCGATCACGCGGCTCGCCAACGGCGGGGTGAGCCTCACCGAGGCGCTGGGCCTGGGCAGTTCGGACCTGCTCGTGGTGGAGACCGACGGCGCGATCGAACAGGCGGACTGGCTGAAGACAGTCGCTCACGGCGCTCCTGAAACCGGCTTCCATGTGGCGCGCGACAGCTTCGACGACGCCGCCGCGCATCCCGGTGTCCAGGCACAGCGGCAGGGGCTGGACGGCCTTTCGGCGCAGTGCCGGGCGTGCCCGGTGGTCGCGGTGTGCGGCGGCGGACTGTACGGACACCGCTTCCGTACCACCCCGCAGGGCTCCCGCGGCTTCGACAATCCGTCCGTGTACTGCGCCGATCTGCTGAAACTCATCCGGCATGTGGAACGGGCCGACGACAGCCCGGTTGCCCACGGACTGCGTTCCTCGCACTTCGACGAGCTGGCCGCCGGCTACGGCGGCCCGGCAGCCCTCCAGGAGCTGGAGCAGGCGCAGCTCAGCGTTCGGCGAGCCCTGCTCGCGAACGCCTGCCGGACCGATCCGCATCCGTCGGAGGGCCTGCGGGCAGTCCTCGGGCTCTCCGAGGCCGCTGTGGACGCGGCGCTCGCCGATCCGTATCTGCGCGTATGGGCGCTGGCGGTCTGCGAAGGGAGGGGATCGGACCCCGGCAGGCCCGCCGAGATCGCCCTGTCCGCCGCCGCGCGGACCGGAGAGCGGCTGAGCCTCACGGTGCCGCTGCGGGACGGAACCGTACAACTGCCGCTCCTGGGGCGGTTGGTGGCGGCCGAATCCAAGGGCGAGGTGACCGTCTCCGTCGAGGCCGGGCAGGTCCTCGTCGCCGGGAGGCCACTGGACGCGCTGCCGGAAGGATTCGACTGGCAGCCACTGCGCCATCTGACGGCGGACGGAATCAGGGTGGCACTGGAGGACTGCGATCCTTACCGGGCCCCGTATCAGGTCGAGGCCCTGCCCCGGCTCACGGAAGCCGAATTCCAGGTCTGGCAGGCGGCGTTCCAGGACGCCTGGCAGATCGTCCGCGCCGACTTTCCCCGCTATGCCGAAGGACTAGCCGCCGGGCTGCACGCGGTGACCCCGCTCGTCGCACCGCCGGGCCATGTGGCCGCCGAGACGTCCCGGCACGCGTTCGGCGCGTTCGGTATGGCGCTGCCGCCATCTGCCGACGCGCTGGCGCTGCTGCTGATCCACGAGTTCCAGCACGTCAAACTCGGTGCGCTGCAGGACATGTACGATCTGCTCTCCCCGGGCGGCGGCCGGCACCAGGTCGCCTGGCGTCCGGACCCGCGACCGCTCGACGCCGTACTGCAGGGCGCGTACGCGCATCTGGCGGTCGCCGACGTCTGGCAGACGCGCGCCAGGCACGCCCCCGACGGAGCCGGTCCGGATGAAGCCGCCCGGTGGGCCGAGTACTGGCGGGAAGCGGTCCAGTCCGCGCTGGACACCCTGTCAGCGGCGGGCGCGCCGACAGCTGTGGGCGAGCGGTTGCTGGCCGGGATGCGGACGACGGCCCGGGCGCTCGACAGGTCACGGCGATGATTCACTGTTCGCGCGGGCGCACGCAGGCGGGCGCACGCCGATGCGCCATGGACCGGCCCACACGGCAACTGGCATGCTTCGCCCTCTAGAACCGGGCGTTGATTTCGCGCTCCAATGGATTCCTGAGGACCGTTCCGGTACCGAGGCCACTCGCGTCCGGCAGACGGGCAGCGACAACGGGGGAGGCGATGCCATGACCCATCCGTTTGCGTCCGCGTCATCGCTGCCCGAGAACCAGGACCCGTACTTCTTTCTCAGCTACGCGCGTATCCCCTCGACCGAAGAGGAGCGCAGCGGCGACCACCCGGACCAGGACCTTGTCGACTTCCACCGGGAGTTATGCCGCCATGTCATGCAGCTGACCGACCACGACGGCAGTGAGCCGCCGGGTTTCCTGGACCGGCGGATGGGCATCGGTGCCGACTGGGAGAGGAACCTCAAGCAGGCCCTGGCGACCTGTCAGGTGTTCGTGCCCGTCTACACCAAGCGATATTTCTCCAGGGAATGGTGCGGCAAGGAGTGGGACGCCTTCGCCCGACGGCAGGCGCTGCAGCACAAGATCCGGCCGTACACGGTCAACGCGATCGTCCCCGTGCTCTGGCTGAGCCCCGCACACCTGGATCTGCCGCCGGTCGCCGAGGCGGTCCAGTACACACATCCGGACCTCGGACCGCCCTACCTCAAGATGGGCCTCTACGGACTGCGTGAGGCGGGCTACTCGCTGCAGTACCGCAGGGCCGTCTGGGGAATCGCGCAGACCATCGTCAAGGTCGCCCAGCAGGCGCGCCTCGAACCGTGCGACATAGGGCTGTTCGACGACCTCCGGAATGTCTTCGAGGAGGGATCGTAAGATGCCGCTCTTCTTCCTGAGCTACGCGCGGATCCCCGGCGGCCGCGCCGGCCACGACCCGGACAAGCTGGTCTTCGACTTCTACGAGGAGCTGCGCGGCAGAGTCGCCGCGCACGCCGGAGTCGCCAAGTCCGCGGCCGGCTTCGTCGCCCACTCGGGAACTCCCGGCGAAGAGGCCTTACGAGCACTGTCCCGGTGCCGGGCCTTCGTACCGCTGTACTCCAAGCGGTATTTCACCGATCCGCTCTGCGGCCGCCAGTGGTCCGCGATCACCCGGCGGGCGGCCTCGGTCCCCGCGCCGCGCATCGTGCCCGTGCTGTGGACGCCCTACCCCGCCGCCTCCGTGCCGGAAGCCGTCCAGGAGACACCCGCAGTACCGGAAGGAACCGGCGACGCCGAGGAAGGCTATGCGGCCATGGGGCTGCACCAGCTGCTCGACCTGGAGGAGAGCCAGGCCCGCCAGGTCATCGACTGGATCGCGCAGCGTATCGTCGCCGTCGCGCCCGGCAGTTCGGCGCCGGACCACCTCGACGCGGCCGGACTCGCCCGGCTTCCGGACGCGTTCGCGGCCACGCCGCCCAGCCCTCCCCTGCGTGTCACCGTGCTGGCGCCGTCCGAAGACCGCCTGCCGATCGGCCGCGAGGCGTCGCGATACGGTCCACGGCCGCTCGACTGGCGGCCGTACGGTCCTGTGGCGGGCGGCCCGGTCGCCGAGCAGGTCACCGAACTGGCCCGCAATCTGGGCTTCGATCCCGAAGTGGTGTCGTTCGACAAGGCGCTGGTCGATCTGCGCGGTACGGACACACCGGCCGCCCCATGGATCCTGATCGTGGACCCGTGGGCGCTGCAGGACGCGAAAGCGGCCGACCAGGCCAGGGCATTCGACGAGGCACACCGGCCCTGGACCGCCGTGCTGACCGCTCTCGCCGACGACGATCCGCAGACCAAGGAGCACTCCGAAAGACTGCGAGGACTCCTCGAATCCACCTTCCCCCGCTATCTGCGAGAGGGAAGAATAGGTCAGCAGTCGGCCGTTCGAGGACTCGTCACGGCCGATGCATTCGCCCTGTGGTTCGGCGAGTTGGCAGAGTCGGCCTACATGAGATATCTGCGATACATTCATCCGCAATCGTCCCCGCGGAGTTCGGCGCAGGGGAGACTGCCGGGGGCCGGTGCGGACGGACTCGGCACCGACGAGGGCGGCGCGGAGGCCAGGCCATGACCGGTGAGGACGCGGGCAGAATCATCACGTTCTACTCGTACAAGGGCGGTACGGGCCGGACGATGGCACTCGCCAACACCGCCTGGATCCTGGCCTCGGCCGGCAAACGGGTCCTGGTGGTCGACTGGGACCTCGACGCCCCGGGCCTCGACCGCTTTCTGCACCCGTTCCTCGACCGGGACAAACTGCTCACCACCCCCGGCGTGATCGACCTGGTCACCCGGTTCAGCCAGTCGGTGCTGGAACTGCAGAGGCAGGGCGAGGGCCAGTACCTCGGCGGGTGGGGCATGACCGACAAGGTCCCGGACGTCGACGACGCCTGGGTCGCCGAACGGGCCCGCTTCAACCACTGCGTCATCCCGGTCATCTGGGACTTCCCTCAGAGCGGCCGGCTCGACTTCCTCCCCGCCGGCACCAAGACCAAGGGCTATCTGAGCGCGTTCTCGCAGTTCGACTGGAAGCCGTTCATGGACGGCCCGCTCGCCACCGAGTTCATCGAATCCCTCAAGCGCGGATTCGTCCGGAACTACGACTACGTCCTGATCGACAGCCGGACCGGCCTCAGTGACATCTCCGACATCTGTACCGTGAACCTGCCCCACACCCTCGTCACCTGCTTCACCCCGAGCAGCCAGAGCATCGACGGCGCGGCCGCGGTCGCCGAACGCATCGAAGCGATGTACGGCAACCGGAACATCCGCATCCTGCCCGTGCCCATGCGGGTCGAGGACACCAACGGCCAGGCCGACCGGCTCGACGCCGCCCGCGCCCAGATCCGGCTGCGGTTCGGCAGGCTGCTCGGCCGGCACACCGCCATCCCGCCGCACGACTACTGGGGCAAGGTCGAGATCCCCTACCGGCCCGCGTACTCCTACGAGGAATTACTCGCCCCCTTCCGCGACACCCCGGCCAACCCCTCCTCGCTGCTTGCCGCCTACGAACGGCTCACCGCCGTCGTCTCCGACGGCGAGGTGACCGCCATGCCCCGCATGGAGGAGGGCCTGCGCCAGCAGTACCTCGACCTCTACACCCGCCGCCGGCCGCTCGACGTGTCCGATGTGTACATCAGCTACGTCCCGCAGGACCGCACCTGGGCCGACTGGATCCGGGCCGCGCTCGAAGCCGCCGAATTCCGGGTCCACCTGGCGCAGGAAGGCACCGACGAAGGCACACGGCTCAAGACCGAGACCGAACGGGGCGTCGAGTCCACCTCCCACACACTCGCCGTGCTGTCCGGCGCGTATCTGCGCTCCTCCCGCTTCAGGACGACCTGGGAGGCGCTGTTCTCACCGGACCGGCTGGCCAACCGCCGCCATCTGGTGCCGGTACGCGTCGAGGACGTGTCGCTCAGCGCGCCGTTCACCGAGCGGCTCGTGGATCTGACGCGCTGCGACACCGAGGACACCGCACGCGAGACGCTGCTGCGCGCCTTCGACACCGCGCCCGAACCGCGTTCCCGCACCCACTTCACCGGCGCCGACCGGCTGGCTCCGCGCTATCCCGGCGCCGAGCCGCCCGTATGGTCGGTTCCGCTGCGCACCACCTCGTTCACCGGCCGCACCGAGCTGCTGGAGACCATCCGGGAGGGCCTGCGTACGCGCAATCAGACCATTCTGCTCAGAGGCATGGGAGGGGTCGGGAAGACGCTGCTGGCCCAGGAGTTCGCGCACCGCTACAAGGGCGACTACGACGTCGTGTGGCACATCCAGGCCGAGCAGCAGCGCCTCGCGGTCGAGCAGTACGCGGCGATGGCCCGCCCGCTCGGACTGTCCGAGCGGACGAACCCGACCGACTCCGCCAGGGCGGTCCGTGAAGCGCTCGACAGCGGCGAGCCCTACCACCGCTGGCTGCTGATCCTGGACAACGCCGACGGCGCGGGCAGCCTTACCGACTTCCTCGCCGGCGGGCGCTCGGGACACGTCCTCGTCACCAGCCAGCGCTCCGAGGGCTGGAGCAGGTACGCGGAGACCATCGAGGTCGGCGTGTTCAGCCGGCCCGAGAGCATCAGCCATCTGCGCCGCCGGCTGCCGGACTTCGGCCCGGAGGAAGCCAATCTTGTCGCCGACGCGCTCGGCGACCTGCCGATCGCCGTCGAACAGGCAGCGGCCGGCATCAAGCAGACCGGCCTGAGCGCCCGCGAGTACATCAAGCTGCTGCAGCGGTCGACGGCCGGCGTCGAGGAACACGGCGACGGTGACCTCGCCGTCCTCACCAACACCACCGGCGGCACCTGGGACTTCGCGATCGGCCGGCTGCGCGAGAGCTATCCGCCGGCCGTACGGCTCCTCCAACTGTGTTCGTTCTTCAGCCCCGAGCCCATCTCCATGGACCTGCTGGAAGGCATCGAGATCGCCAGGGCACTCGGCGGCGGCCGCACCGTGGCCCGGGCCTACCAGGAACTCAGCCGCTTCGCCCTCGTCCGCGTCGACCGCAAGGCCAGAAGCGTCCAGGTGCACCGGCTCGTCCAGCTCTCGATGCGGCACAGCATGACCGAGCAGGAACAGCAGGACGCGCGCGAGGTCGTCTACCGCGCACTCGTCGCGGCCCGGCCCGGCAAGGACGACCCGGAGGACCCGAACACCTGGGACCAGTACCGGATCATCTGGCCACACCTCGGCACCGCCTGGGCGCACTCCACACCCGACGACGGCGTCCGCGAACTGATGGTGGACCGCGTCCGCCAGCTGCGCCGCCGCGGCGAGTTCGCCCAGGCCCTGGAGTTCAGCGAGCGATGCGTCAGCGGCTGGTGCGCAGTCGGTGAACCCGATGAGCGCTGGACGCTGCACATGCGCTTCCAGATCGGCAACATCCTGCGCGCACAGGGCAAGTACGAGGAATCACTGGCCCTGGACGAATCGGTGCGCGAACGGCAGATCGCGCTGTTCGACGACAAGGACGACCAGCACGTCCTGATGACCACCAGTAGCATCGCCGCCGACCTGCGCGGTCTCGGCCGGTTCTCGGAGGCGCTGGAACACGACCGCGAGACCCACCAGCGCTACAGCGACTTCTACGGCGACGACCATCCGCGCACTCTGACCGCGGCCAACAACCTCGCAGTCTCGTTGCGCGCCTCCGGCGACTACTACGCGGCCTGCGATCTCGACCGCAAAACCTTCGAGACCCGCGAAGAGATCCTGCTGCCCGACCATCCGCTGACCATCGAGTCGGCCGTCAACCTGGGACGGGATCTGCGCGACTGCGGCGACTACGCCGCCTCCGTCAGCCTGCTGAAGCGCGCTCACGAACGCTGTCTGCGCAATGTCGAACTCACCGAAGGCGCACCGACCGTGCTCAACACGGTGAAGGGGCTTGCCGGTTCGCTGCGCGGTGCGGGCCGCCCCGGCGAGGCGGAGCAGTTCACCCGGCACGTCCTGAAGCACACGCCCGAAGGCGAAGCGGGCGACTCGCCGGAACGGCTGCTCATCGAAATGAACCTGGCCAGCGATCTGATGGCGCTGGACCGCAAGGACGATGGCCTGGAGCTGGTACGCCGAGTCCTCGACGGCCTGCGACGCGGCCTCGGGGACGACCACCCGTCCACCGTCGCGTGCTCGGCGAACTATGCGGTGCATCTGCTGGCCGCCGGAGAGGCCGCCGAAGCCGAGCCGATCTCCGAGCAGGCGGTGGCGGCGTTCACCGAGATCCTCGGCGAGAGCCACCCACATGTGCTGGTCTCCCGGGTCAATCTGGCCAACGCGCAGGCTCAAAGCGGTCGGCACAAGGAAGCCCGCAGGACCTACGAGTCGGTCTTCGACCAGCTCCGGGAAGTGCTGCGGTCGAGGCATCCTTCGACACTGGTGTGCGCCGGGAACCTCGCCGTGCTGCTGCGGGAACTGGGGGACGAGAGTGCCGCCGAGACGATGCGCGGCGAGGTCCTGACCGAGATGACCAAGCTGCTCGGCGCCGACCACCCGAAGACGGTGGCTCTGCACTCTTGGCGGCGGACAGGCCTGGAGCTCGAGCCGCACCCGATCTGACGGGCGGCGCTCGGAGGGCGTCACTCGGAGGGCGTCACTCAGCAGGCGTTGCCAGACGGTGTTGCCAGACGGTGTTGCCAGACGGTGTTGCTGGGCGGCGTAGCTAGACGGCGTTGTCGCGGACCCAGGCCAGGATCGGCGGCAGCGCCGGCAGTGCGGCGAAATGCGCGGCTGACGGCTGCAGCACCGCGTGCAGCACAGCGGAAGCGCCGGGGATGCGGTCCGCCAGCCAGCGGAAGTGGCTCACGGGCGAGAAGACGTCCTGCTCTCCGTGCCAGAGCAGGACGGGCACACTCTCGATCTTCTCCGGATAGAAGCCCCATGGCTTGCGGAAGGACACGAGGTCGTCCAGCCAGCCCGTCGGCTCCGGAGGATCCCCCAGCTCCGTTCTCGCACCGGTGAACTCACCTACTGCGGAAAGGTAGTTGAGCATCAAGAGGTCCCGGATCCCGGCGTCCTCGACGATCAGCCGGTCCACGTCAGGCATCTCCTCGCTGAGCGAGCTGAGGAGCGAGGACGGGTTTCTCCGGATGGCCTGCGCATTGCGGGCCAGCAGTGCGCCCACCTGGGTGAGACCCAGCGAATTCTCCATCATTTCGTACGTCATCACATTGGACTCGGCCATGCCGGCCAGCCAGTCGAGGCCCTCGGCGTCCGGCGGCGCGACGGTGACCACCGCGGCGGCGCTCGCCACCCGGTCGGGGCTCAGCGCGGCGCAGGCGAGCGCGTGCGGTCCCCCGCCGGAGCGGCCGACCACCGAGTAGCGTCTGAGTCTCAGGTGGTCGGCGATGGCGAGGACATCGTTCGCCGCGTGCGCGACGTCACGGCCGGCGTGGCGGTTGGATTCCCCGTACCCGGGACGGTCGTAGGCGATGAGCCGGATGCCGAGCTTGTGGAGCTCGAAGGTGCGTGGCTTGGGGCCCAGCCGGCTGCCGGGCGTGCCGTGCAGGAGGAAGACCGGGTACCCCTTGGGGTCCCCCCATTCCTCGTATGCCAGCTTTCCGTCGCGGTCGGGCGCTTTCACCAAACCGAACACCCGTTGCCTCCCGTTGACCAGCGGCTTAAGCCCGGAACGGCACCAGAGTCCAGGATGGTGGACTTTGGTGCCGTTGGCAGCGCTCTAATCAGCCGAGTTGCCAGCTTCGGCGGTTACGAAGGTAGCCGACGGGCCTGGACAGCGCGCGGCGAACCCTCATGAAGTCCGGGATTGCGGGGGTGAGCCCCAATATCCGTGGTTGACGCCCCCTGGGCCCTTGCGGTTCCCCCGGCTGAGAGCGGCCACAAGGTCCCCGACAAAGCGCTCGCACGCGTCGCCCCGCGTCAGGACTGGAACCCCACAATCCCCTTACCGTCCGCCTCCCGTATCCAGTCGACACAGGACTCGATGGCGGCCAGCACCTCAGGGTCGACAGCCCCGTGCTGCTGCGGCGTGCTCGCCTCCCATTGGGCAAGAGCCTCCCGGCACTGTGCCGGGCTCCACTCGCCGTACCGGGGAAGGTCCGTCGAGGGCAGTGGACCGGGGAGCGATCCGTAGGAGAAGTCGCTGACGGCGACCGCCTTGATGCCGAGTTCGGCGAGGCCCTCGTCCACATCACTCAGCCACGAGCCCCGGAACGGAGAGAAGTGGTTGTTGAACAGCGGCCGGCCGTAGAACTCGCAGACCATCTTGTAGGCGTAGCCGTACTGGAAGCCGTACTCGTCGTCGAAGGGCCCACCTTCGATCACCGCTCGCAGCGCTTCGTACCGCGTCGGTGCCCCGCGCTCGATCTCGTATGCGAAGTACTCGTCGTCCGCGGCAAGTTGCCGCTTGAAGCGGCCGCCGATCATCCGGCGCATCCTCTCCTCCCCGCAGCCGACGGCGCCTCGCACGGTGGGGATGTCTACCTTGTAAATGCTCAATCCGTAACTCATGATCTCAGCCTAGGTGCGACCACTGACAGGCCGCTGCGCCTGAAAGGATGGCGGTATGCGCGTGCTGATGCCGGTCCCCGACCGCGATTTCGACGTCACCGAAGTGGCCGTGCCCTGGCGGATATTGACCGACGCCGGGCACCAGGTCGTCTTCGCCACCGAGCGTGCGGGGACACGGCCCGCCGCGGATCCCCTGCTGCTCACCGGCGTGCTCTTCGGGCAGCTCGGGGCTGCCCAGGAACCCAAGGGCTTCTATGCCGAACTGGCCCGGTCCGAGGAATTCGCCGCGACCGTGGCATGGGCGGATCTGGACGTCACTGCGTTCGACGGGCTGATCCTTCCCGGCGGGCACGCGCCGGGGATGCGGCAGTACCTCGGCTCGGAGGTGCTGCAACAGCAGGCCGGCAGGTTCTGGGCGCTGGACCGCCCGGTCGGCGCGATCTGCCACGGGGTGCTGGTGCTGGCCCGGTCGCGCGAAGTCGACAGCGATCGCAGTGTGTTGGCGGGCCGTCGTACGACGTGCCTGCCGAAATACATGGAGCGCTCGGCCTATCTCGCCACCTCATGGCGACTCGGCCGCTACTACCGCACCTACCCGGCCTATGTGGAGGACGAGGTCAAGGCCGCCCTGAACGATCCGGGCACACGGTTCGAACGCGGGCCCAGGGTGCTCACCGCGCGCGGCAGCGCGACCGACGACACGCACGCCTTCGTCGTGCAGGACGGCAACTACCTCTCGGCCCGTTGGCCGGGCGACGCCTACCTTTTCGGCCGTCGATTCCTCGAACTCCTGGAAGCGTCCACCGGATCGCAGCCCTGATCGGATGGCTACCAAGGCCATGAGGCGGCGCGGCCTTGAAAGCCGCGGGTGCCGACGCTTCGCGTTGGCCGGCTCGGCATATTGTGGCGGACAGTTCCGGCGCCGCTCAAAGTCCGACCGCCTCAAGTTCGGACAGATCTGGGCAGTCGGACCTCCGTGCTTTCTCAGCCGGCGTGAAGGATCCGAAAGCGATCGGGTTCCGCCGGATCTCGATCAACGACTTGGATTGGCGTCCGAGCCCATTGCCAAACGCTGATGCCTGGCGTGCGGGAGAACTGGATCTGCCCGCGGGTGCCTTCGACTGCAACGCGCGGCCAGGATTCGGCAGTGCGCGCCCGGTCCGCGCCGTGAGAACGCAGCACATCGGCGAGGATGGCGACCGTGTCGTAGCCCTCGAAGGCGACGAAGGAGGGCGCTTCGGCCAGCCGCTCGCGGAGGGCCGTCTCGACTCGTGCACCGAATGGGCTGAGGCGCTCAGGCAGGTAGCGCAAGAACGGGATCGCGGCGCTGTCGACGCCCAGCAACGCCGCCCATTCGGCGAACTCCGGTTGCCCGGCCGGAGCACCAATCATGATCTCGGCGACGCGCTGGTCGCGGCGGACAGACTTGACGATCGACACTGCCGGCTCCGGGTGGCCGACCAGAAGAAGGAGGGCTGTCGCGCGATTGTCGACGAGTTCGTCGCACACGGCCGTGGGGGCGAGCGCGCGCATGTCGAGTTCGATGACGGTGCCGCCGCGTGGAGCGAGGTAGTCCCGCAGAATGCGGGCCCCAGATGCCCAGTAGACACTCGACTCGGCTGCTACGGCGATTCGACTGTGGCCCGCGCTGAGGAGGAAGTCTGCGTAGATCTGCCAGCCGTGGGACTGTGCCGGGGCGAGGCGCGCGACCCATTCCGTTGGCTGCTCGGTGAGCGCGTCGAGAACCGCTGACGAGCAGAGGAACGGCAGGCCGAGGGCGTCGGCCCTGGCGGCAGCGGCGCGAGCGACGACGCTGTGATACTCCCCCGCCAAGGCAGCCACGCCCAGGCGAGCCAATTCATCTACGGCCGCCGCGGCCCTCTGCGGATCAGCCGCGGTGTCTCGGACCACCAGCTCGAGTGGTCTTCCGACGATCCCGCCGGCGTCATTGACTTCCTGAACGGCCAACTCGAGTCCAGCGAGCAAGTGTTGGCCTGCCTCGACCCAGCCAGGCCGAGTCAGCGGAACGAGAGCGCCGATCTGGACGGATGATCCGTCAGTCCGCTCCGCTCCAGGTGGCGATGGTGGCGTATTCATGCGTTGGCGTCTCCCGTGTGACGGTAGTACACGTTCATCTCATCTCGCCGTGGCGGGCGCACCTGGGTGACCATGCCGGACATTGCATCCACTGCCATCGCCAACAGGCAACCGATTATTTGTTCGCTGAGCTGCCAGGCTTCAAGAAGCCATCGTTGGTTGAAGATCCGGCTGTGAATGTCCGTAGTCGTATGCGCGACGAGGAGGCTTCCGGATGGCAGATGGCCGGCTGTGACACCGTCAGCGAATGCAGCCGATTCTGGCCATCCATGCTGGGGTCTGCGGAGCCGTCCGCTCCGTATGTGGTGGTCCTCGGGGAGGGGGTGAAACCAGGGGCCGATGGGAACTGTTTTCCGGTTGAGTAGCTCAGATCCATTCTGGATTTTCCAAGGAGGTGGGCCGATGCCGAACCTTGCGCGGATGCCGCTGGAGGGCGGCGGGGCGATTCTGCTGGAAGAGGTGGAAGACGCACCGGAGTTCGACGGGCCGGTGAAGGCGGGCCGGGTCGGTGACGCGGTGCGTGAACTGCCTCGGACATTGCAGCAGGCGCTGGTTCCGGTGCGGGAGACCGCACGGGCGGTGCTGGACCAGCTGCGACAGGCGGGTTCGCGGGAGGTGGAGGTGGAGTTCGGGGTGAATCTGTCGGCGAAGGCCGGAGCGGTCATCACCGCCGGCGAGGCAGCCGTCCATCTTAAGGTCCGCGTGGTGTGGGAGAGCGGGGAGTCCGGGCAGGACTCCCCGTGAAGAATGCGGGGACGATGGCGGGGGACGAGTCTGCGGCAGGCCCCGGTGGCGGATCGACGGCGGGTTTCCCGGACGACGAGAGCAGCCTTGCCAGGGCGGGTGAGCCGTCGGAGTCCGTGTCGGTCTTCCAGATACTCGCGTCGGACGGCGGTGTTGCTGGGGCGGGTTTCCTGTCCGGGGAGGACACCGGCTTCACCTGTGCGCATGTCGTGCGCGCCGCCGGGCAGTCCCCGGGAGGCCGGGTGGAGGTGCTCTTCCCGCATCTGCCGGACGCGCCGCGGGTGACGGCCGACGTGGTGACTGAGGGGTGGCGGGCACCGGACGAGGAGGACGTCGCTGTTCTCCGACTTGACTCGGTTCCGGCGGGGACCCGGGGCATGGCCGTGGGTACGAGTGCGGGGTGCCGGGGGCACGGAGTCTTCTCGTTCGGGTTTCCCGCCCAGGCACCGCCGGGCGGCCATTTCGGGTACGGCGAGGTCGGCGGCCTGCTGCCCGGGGACAGCGGCGTGGGAAGGCTGCTTCAGCTGTCGAAGGCCAACGACCTGACCGCCGGGTTCAGCGGAGGGCCGGTGGTGGACGAGATGACCGGCCTGGTGATCGGCATGGTCACCTCCATCGCCTCCCCCGACGCCCACCTGAAAGGGCTGGGCATCGCCTATGCCACCCCGGCCGAGGTACTGCGGGAGATCCGGCCCCAGTTGGCCGAGCACCGGGCGTGCCCGTATCTGGGGCTGGAGCCGTTCACGGCCCGGCACGCCGACTGGTTCCATGGCCGGGAGGCCGCCGTGGAGCGGGTGCTGGCGGCGCTGGGTGGGGACCGGCGGATGCTGATGCTGCTGGGCCCCTCCGGGGCCGGGAAATCGTCGCTGATCAACGCGGGTGTCCTGCCCGCCCTGGCCGATGGAGCGGTCCCGGGCAGCGACCGTTGGCTGCTCCTGTGTGCCCGCCCCGGCCAGGACCTTCTCACAGAGTTGGAGGGCTCGGGCCTGCCCGGTGCAGCCACCGACGGCCTATTGGCCGCTGCCGAGGCCCGCCTGGCTGCCGAGCCCGACTACGACCGTCTGCTGCTGGTCATCGACCAGTTCGAGGAACTCCTCACCCAGCCGGTCCCCACGTCGCGCCAACGTGCCGACGACGGGCGTCTACGGGCCGTGGACCAACTCGTGGAGCTGGGTGGCTCCCACGCCGCCGTCACCGTGCTCCTGGTCATGCGCAACGACTTCTATGCCCCGCTCGACGCCCTCGCCCCTGACTTGATGAACGCCGCCCTCCCCGGGCTGTGCAACGTCCCCGCGACACTGAGCCGCCCCGACCTGCAGGCGATCGTCACCCGACCCGCCGCGGCCGTGGGCCTGCCTCTTGAGGCCGGCCTCGCAAACCGGATCGTCAACGACGTCCTGGACACCGACCCGGTAGTCCGGCAAGCGCCGGTCACGCTGCTCCCGCCTCTGGAGCTGGCCCTGCGCCAGTTATGGGTACGCCGCCGCCGCGAGGACGGCCACCTGACCCACGCGGCGTACGAGAAAATCGGCAAGGTCACCGGCAGCCTGACGGCTTGGTGCAACCGCGCCCTCAGCCAACTACCCGCCGCCCAGCACCCAACCGCGCAACGGATCCTCACCGCACTGGTCCGGCCCGCCGACGCAACCAACGGCATCCCCGCCACCCGCCGACCCGTCCCTCTCAGCCGCCTCCGCGCCCTGGCAATCGACCAGACACTCGCGGGCCCGGCCGCTGACGCCGCCTTCGATGCCGTTCTGGCGGCCCTGACCCGCTACCGGATCATTGCCACTGGCACCACCACACCTCCCGGCGCGCCCCCTGGTGAACCGGCGGCGGAGCTCATCCACGACGCTCTCATCCGCGGCTGGGCCGACCTGCGTGACTGGGTCGCCCAGGACCACCAGTTCCAGGTCTGGCTCCTGCGCGCCGCCGAGCAGCAGGCCCGCCACGCGCACAGCGGCCTTCCCGGCGACCTGCTGGACGGCTCCCTCCTCGCAGAAGGAGAGGAATGGGCAGGCCGGCGCTCGCTCCCGGCCGAGATCATCTCGCTCCTGGAAGCCAGCCGACAGCATCAGCATTCAGCCATCCGCCGCACCCGGCGCATCAACACCGCTCTCGCCGGAATGCTGGCACTCGCCCTGATCGCCGCCGGCGTCGCAATCCATCAGCGGCAGACCGTCATCGGCCAGCGTGACCGTGCCGCCTCCGCCCAGGTGGCCGGCGTCGCCCAGTCACTTCGCCGCACCGATCCCGAGCTCGCCCGGCGGCTGGCGGTGGCTTCGGGGCGCCTGGCCGGCACTCCCGAGTCCTGGTCGGCCCTGCTGGCCCTGCGCAACCAGTGGGAAGACGATGCGCTCAAACTGCCCGGCTTCGTGGCGACGGAATCCGATCTCGACGGCACCGGGCAGACCTTCGCGGGGGCGGCGGGCACCCGCGTGGAGTTCTGGAACGTCAAGGCCCGGGTGAAGACCGGTTCCTACACCGCCCCGGCCAGGGTCCACCAAGTGGACCTTTCCGACGACGGCAAGACGGCGACCGTGAGCACCGATGACGGATACACCCGCCTGCTCGACGTCTCCAGCGCCCGCCTGCGCAGCACTCAAACCTATCCCACCGCCAAGGAGAGCACCGGACTCTGGCCGAGGACAGCGGTCAGCCCGCTGGGCACCTACCTGATGGCCCAATCGATCGAAGCGACCGACACGGCCATAGAGACCACGCTGGCCATCTGGGACACCCGTACCGCCCGCAAGATCATCACCATGAGTTCCCGCGGACCTGTCTCCTTCTTGGCGGACTCCTCGTTCTCCCCGGACGAACGCGTACTCTCCCTGCCCGGCGGCGGCCAGGGGAAGCGGTTCACCTGGTTCGACACACACACCAAGAAGAAGCTGCCCGTCCCTCTCCCCTACGGGGTCAAGGCCGCCGACATCCAGGGGCCCGTGGTGTTCAGCCCGGACGGGAAGTCCGCGGCTCTGACGCTCAAGGGCGGCAAGATCAACGTGTTCGACCGACGCGTCGGAGGGCGGCTCGGCACCGAACTCAAGGGCGACGAGGACGACTATCCCCTCTACTTCAGTCACGACGGCCGGTTTCTCGTGCGGAACGCCTTCGTCTGGGACAAAGAATCGTTACGGGCATCCGAGCCTGTCATGCGCTACGCGACCACCCAGAGCGAGTGTCACCCCCTGACGCCCCTGCGTTTCACGGCCGACGACTCGAAGCTCCGGTGCGCCGGGACCGACGGCGTCGTCCGGTCGCTCGGCGTCCGCGCCTTCACCAAACCCCCCGAGCCGACCGGTGGGTACTACCAAGAGAGTGCGGTGAGCCTGGACCGGCGCACCTTCGCGCTCAGCGATGGCGGTGACATCGAAATCTGGTCCGCGCTGTCACGGACCAAGCGTTCCACCGTGACCTCGGTCGCGCGAAGTAAGGGGCACAGCGTGGAGAAGATCCAGCTCAGCCGCGATGGCCGGCTGCTTGCCGTCCTCGCCGATACCCAGATCGAGATCTGGGATACGGCGAAGAAGAAACCATCACTGCTAGGCAGCCTGTCCATCCTCGAAAAGGACCAGCCAGGCGGAGCGACGCAGCCGTACCCATTCGTACCGGACAAGGCGTTCGCGTTCTCGCCGGACAGCAAGTCACTCGCCGTCCAGGTCGTGAAAGCCCAGACCAACATGCTCACGTTCTGGGACCTGACCACCATGCGCCGGATCCGCGAGGTGCGCGCCGACCTCGGCTACCCCAGCAACAGGGGGGCCGTCTTCTTCCAGCCCGACGGCAAATCCGTGATCGCCGCCCCGAACCTCGGCAGGGTCGCGTTCCCCTCCGGCCGGGTCATCACCAAGGGCACTCCGAGTCTGGAGGTGGACTCCATCAGCGACGACGGCGCGACGATCTACACCTACCCCCGCGGATTCCGGCCCTACATCCGGCTCCGGGACGCTCAGACGCTCCTGCCCGAAGGGAACGACCTGCGGACCGGCGCGGTACCCCTTTCCCTGTCCACGCCGGAAACGGCCACCGCCGCCTCATCCGACGGCCGGCTGTTCGCCACGGTCGATCAATCCGGGCCCACTTACCAGATCAAGGTATGGAACCGCACCCGGACCCAACTCGGCGCCCCGCTCACGGCGTACAACGACGAGATCGTCGCGCTCGCGTTCGCCCCCGACAGCTCAGCACTGACCAGTGTGGACAAGCACGGCAGATTCTTCACCCACACCATCGCCCCTGCGCAGCTGATCCGAGACCTCTGCGCCAAGTCAGGCCCTCTCACCGAACAGGAATGGAAAACCCACATCCCCGACATCCCCTACCGCAAGACATGCTGACCTGGTGGAAACGAACCAGCCGAACTCGCCGACCTGGTCGCCGGAACCAGCGTGCACAGGAGTTCAGACATCCGTGCAAAGGACTTCGGAAGTCGACACGCGCTAACGCCCAACAACCCCTGGAACCTTTCCGGTCGATCGCCAGGACAGGGTCGAGGTGGGGCCACCCTCAGCACTGCCTGCGGCGTGCGGCAGGATGACAGGTCGCGCCGAGTCGACTCCGTATGTACCGACGCGACCGCACAACCGCACTCCCAGATTGCACAGGTGGCAAGGTGACGAGACATCACATCCGGATCCCAGCGGCGACCACCGCCGCCGGCGTTCTTCCCCGTGCAATGGGAGGGACGCAGTGAACCGGGATCTCACCATGCACGACGTGATCGTCTCCGGAATCGCGGTGGCCGCAGGCATCGCGGCCGCCGTGCTGTTGCGCGTGATCCTGAAATGGCTCGGCGTACGGGCTGACAGAACCCGCTGGGGCGGCGACGACATCATCGTGCACGCCCTGCAGGCACTGGCTCCCTGGGCCGCGATCACCGGCGGCGCGGCGGTCGCGGCGTCGGTGCTGCCGCTGACCGCCAGGGTCGGACGCAACGTCACCATGACGCTCACCGCCGTGCTCATCATGGCCGCGACCGGGACTGTAAGACGTTCGGTGTAACTCCCGATCATGGAAGATGCATCGATGACCAGTGAGAACGTGACAGAGCACGAGCCCGTGGAGTCGACAGC
>NZ_JBEXEX010000053.1:0-48368 GCF_040606445.1 Streptomyces sp. NPDC005408
GCCTTCGGCGGGGGGACCCCCATCCTCCGGCCTGCGATGCACCACGCCAGACCCCGCTCACTGATCCAGCCTGATCGACCGGACAGGACCTAGCCGGGCAGCCCGCCGGTGTCAGGTCTGGGCCCCCTGGAGGTCCGCCGGGCCGATCAGTGCCGTGCTGCCCTCGCCCGTACAGGCGTGTGCGCCCGCCAGCGCGCCGAGCCGGGCGCTCTCCTCCAGGCCACGGCCTGCCAGCCGCCCGTACAGAAAGCCGCAGACATACGCGTCGCCCGCGCCGTTGGAGTCCACCACCGGAGCGGGCGGCACCACCGCCGGGACCGGGCGAGGGGTGCTGCTGCCGTCCCGGGTCAGCAGATACGAGCCTCCCGCACCGGCCGTCGCGACCACCGCCTCGGCCCGTCCGTCGCGCAGGATCTCCCGCATCACCGACGCTATCCGCTCACCCGCGCCCGCCGCGCTGAGGAAGACCAGGTCCGAGCGGAGCGCGAACTCCCGGTGGTGGTCGGCCAGTCCGTCCCAGTCGTGCAGATCGGTGGAGACCGGGACGCCCAGCTCCTCGATGTCGTCGAAGAGGAACCGCGCGAAGTTCACGATCGAGAGATGGACATGGCGGGCCCGCCGCAGATGGGGGAGGTAGGCCTCGCGCGGCATGCGCAACTCCCCCGGATCGCGGGCGTCGTAGAAGGACATCCGGCGGCCCGCGGGGTCGACGAGATTGACCGCGCGCCGGGTTCCGGCGGGGGATATGAGCGGCTCGAAGGCCACTCCGCCGGCGGCGAGCCGGTCCTGGACCTGGCGTCCGGGCCAGTCGTCGCCGACGTAGTCGAGGAGTCTGACCTTCAGTCCGAGAGCCCGGCAGCCGAGAGCGACATTGCCGCCGGTGTGGCCGGGCCATTCGCGGATGGGGCCGACCCCGACGGAGTCGGCGAGCGGGACGGGCAGGGAGTCGACGCGGACGACCGTGTCGACGCCGCTGCCGCCGACGACCAGTACATCGGGTGCGTCGTATTCGCTTTCGTCGTATTCGCGTGCGTCGTAAGGGAGTTGATCCGTCTGCTGTTGCTGCGACAGGTGAGACACAGTCGCCCAGTATGACTGCCGGGCCGTGTTCAGCGTGCGGCGGCGGTGAGCGCCGCGCGTTCCACGCCGAGCTCACGGGCGAGCGCCTCGTCGGTCCACTCCAGCATCGCGGCACGGGAGAGCGACCCGGCGTACGAGGTCATCTGCACGGCGAGCCCGTCCAGAAACGCCGTCAGGCGCCAAGCCGTTGCCGCCGGGTCCTCGCACGGGAACTCGCCCGCCGCCGCGCCCTCCGCGATGACCTCGGTCAGTGCGGCCTTCCACTGCTGGTCGAGATCGCGCGCCACCTCCCGCAGGGCGGGCTCACGCAGCGCGGCCGCCCAGCCCTCGATCCACAGGCGCCAGCCCTTGGCCGTCCCCGTGGGCGCGTACCAGCGGACCGCGGCGCGCAGCCGGCGCAGCGCGGTGGTGCGGCGCCCCAGCAGTTTGCGCAGATGGGCGAGATCGCCGTCGGCGGCGTGGGCGAAGGCCGCCGCGACGAGCTTCTCCTTGGTCGAGAAGTGGTAGAGGACCAGGGCGTTGCTCACCCCCAGCACGGAGGCGACATCGGCGATCCGCACGGCCGCCACCCCGTGCTCCTCGATCTGCTCAACGGCGGCGCCGAGCAGCTCCTCACGCCTCTCCGCCACGTTCAACCGGACTCTAGCCACGCCATCACCCTACACAGCCGATCTTGGGCGCGGTCCGTACACCGTGTGCGTCGAGCGCGACGGCCCCGCCGGGGTGCACGAGCAGCGGGTTCACCTCCAGCTCCGACAGCTCGGGGTGCTCGGCGGCGGCCCGGGACAGGGCGCACAGCGCGGCCACCGCAGCGTCCAGGAGTACGGGTGGAGCCCCGCGCCAGCCGGTCAGCAGTGGGGCGTGGCGCAGCGAGAGCAGCAACGCGCGGGCGCGTTCGGGGGTGAGCGGGGCGAGGGCGACGGCCGTGTCCGCGAGGAGTTCGGCGGTGACGCCGCCGATCCCGGCCATGGCGACGGGGCCGAAGGCGGGGTCCTGCCGTACGCCGACGATGAGTTCGACGGCGTACGGCGGTGCCGCCATCGCCTCGACGGCGTAGTGCTCGGCCCCGGTGGCAGCACTCATCCGCGCGAACGCGGCCCGCAGCGCGCCCTCGTCGGCAATGTGCAGGGCGACCCCGCCGGCCTCGGTCTTGTGGGCCAGACCCATCGCCTTGAGGGCCAGGGGATACCCGGTGCGATCGGCGGCTTCGACGGCCGCGTCGGCGCTGCGCACGAACTCCGCGGCGGGGAAGGTCAGTCCGTAGGAGGCGAGCAGCTCGCGCATCGTCTCGTACCCGCCGTCGGGCACGGTGTACCGGGCCGGAGTGGGGAGCGTCGGCGGGGGCGCCGGGCTCTGCCGCCGGGCCACGGCGGCGAGAGCGGTCGCCGCCTGCTCGATGCGCTCGTAGACGGGTATGCGCCCTTCCCGCAGGACGGCCAGTGCGGGGGTGTCCAGGGCCATGGTGTGGACGACGAGGGTACGGCCCGAATCATGTGCGGCGCCGATGAGTTGACGGGCTACGGTGCACTCGAGGTCGGCCTGGGCGGGGTTGGCGGTGGCGTAGTCGCCGAAGTATCCCGTCAGGACGACGGCGTCAGCGTCCTCACTGGACAGCAGGGCGCGGGCGATGCGTGCGTAACTGCCCAGATCGGCCTCTCCGGCGCCCGCCAGATCGACGGGGTTGCCGCACTCCGAACGCCCTGGGAGATGCCGGGCGACCTCGGCGGCGGTGGCGCCGGAGAGCGGGGATATCTCGACCCCGCTCACGGCAAACGCATCGGCGGCAAGGGCGCCTTGCCCGCCGCTGTCGCCGACGATAGCGACACGAAGCGGTGTGCGGTGCGGGGCTGCGGCCCGCGGTGCGCCGGTAGTTGGCGCGTCCCCGGCGGCGGGGCGGGCCGCCTTGCCGCCGCGTGCGGCGACGGGACCCGCTGCCGGGTGAGCCGTCCTCGGCTGCCCGAGCACCGGCTCGGGTGCCGCGCGGGCCGCCTCGGGCGGGTTGGCGACGGGGTCCCCCGTCGTGCGGGGCGTGTCCGGCTGGGCGGCTCCCGCCGCAGCCGGGACAGGCGTGCACGGCTGAGGTGGGACGCCGTCCGACAGCAACAGCACTGCCGTGTCCACCAGTTCCCCCGCCGTGTTCAGCAGCAGCGCCCCCGCGTCGCGGCAGACCGCCTCCACCGTCGCCCGTGCGCTCACCAGCGCGCCCGTGTGGGATGCCGCCGCGCGGCCCGCGGCCGCGCTCGCGCCCACTGTCAGCAGCAGGACCGGCTTTCCCGCCGCGCTCGCGGATGCGAGGACGCGGGCCAGTCGGCGGCCGTCGCGGAAGTCCTCCACGTACGCCGCGATCACCCGCGTCGGGACGTGCGCGATCAGCGCCTCCAGCGCGTCCGCCGCGTCGATGTCGCGCTGGTTGCCGAGCGAGACGAAGCGCGAGAAGCCCTGCCCGGCGCGGGCGAGCAGGCGGCCGATCTCCAGGGCGAGGTTGCCGCTCTGCGACACCAGGCCGACGTCGCCCGCCGGGAACTCGCCCCAGCTGAGCCGCAGTTCACTGGTGGTGTCCACGATGCCCATGCAGTTGGGGCCCAGCAGCCGTGCCCCGTGCGCCCGGACGAGTTCCGCCAGCTCCCGTTCCTCCGCTGCGCTCGTACCGCCCGAGGTGATGACCGTGAAACAGCGCGCCCCGGCCGTGAGCCCTTCGGTCACCACGGGCCGGACATGCTGCGGGGGGACGGCGATCACCACATGGTCCGCGCCTTCCGGCAGCGCGGCCAGGCCGGGGAGGAAGGGCACCCCGTCGAGTGCGCCGCCACGCCGGTTGACGAGGTGGACCGTGCGGCGGGCGCGCCCCGCAAGCGCCCCGGACGCCAGCCAGTAGCCCCACTTCTCCGGGTTGTCCGAGGCGCCGACGACGGCGACCGATCCCGGGTCGAAGAGAGCGTCGAGCGAAGCCGTCATCTGTACCAGCCGAAGCGCTCGGCGATGACCGGCAGCCGGTCCGCGACGATCGCGTGCGCGGCAGCCCGCGGAGTCGTCCCGTCCGCCTCGGCGCGCGCCAGCATCTGGTCGATCAGCGCGCGCATCGAGCGACGGGTGTACGCGAACGCCTCGTCCGCATCCGCGTCGATGTCGCCGAACAGCGTCCACCACCACCATGCGTTCGTACCGGAGTTGACGACCACGTCGGGCAGGACCGTGATCCCGCGCCGCGCGAGCATCTCCTCGGCGTCCGGCAGCACCGGCATGTTCGCCGCCTCGACGATCCAACGAGCCGTGATCTGCGCCTGGTTGGCCGTGTCCACGGCATACGAGACGGCGGCGGGCACCAGCACCTCCGCGTCGACGGAGAGCCAGGCGTCGCCCGGCAGTTCCAGGTCCTCGGGCCGCAGTGCCGTACGGTCGACGGTGCCGTACGAGTCCCGCGCGGCCAGCAGCGCCTCGACGTCCAGGCCGTCGGGGTTGGCCACCGTGCCCTTGATGTCGGCGACGGCGACGATCTTCAGCCCGGCCCGGGCGAGGAAGCGGGCGGTCGCGCCGCCCATGGTGCCGAGTCCCTGCACGGAGACCCGCGTTCCCTCGTACGCCGTCCCCGCCCGGTCGAGGGCGACCAGCACCGACTCGGCCACGCCGCAGCCCCCGACCAGCTCGTCGAGGCCGATGCCGTCGACTTCCACGGCGAAGGCGTCCGAGAGCCGCTGCCGGGCCGACGCCTCGTCGTCGAGCAGCCGGTAGACCGCCTGGATGGAGGAGACGAGACCGGCATCCGCGGCGGCGCGGTCGACGATGTCCTGGGTGAGGCCGAGGTCCTCGCCGGTGGTCCACATCGTCTCGATGTACGGGCGCACGGCGCGCAGATAGCGGACGAGGATCCCGTACGCCTGCGGGTCCTGCGGGTCGCAGTCGATGCCGCCCTTCGCGCCGCCGAGCGGGATGTACCGCCCGTCGGGGTTGTAGTGCAGGGCCTCCTTCATCGTCATCCCGCGGGCCAGCCCGGTCACTTCGTCCAGCGTGCAGCCCTCACGCATCCGCAGTCCGCCGCTGGACACCCCGCGCACGAGCCGGTCGACGACCAGATGGCCCTGGCGCCCGGTGACATGGTCGGTCCAGGTGAGCGACAGCAGGGGAGTGGTGGTCATCGGGCGGTCTCCTCGGGAACGGTGATCACGGTGGGGCCGGGGGTGGCCAGTGCCCGGGTGAGGGCGGTGGCGAGCGCGCCGGGGGTGGTGGCGTGCACACCGTGCCCGCCGTAGGCGCGGGCGAGGGCGGGCAGATCGACGGGCGCGAGATCGACGGCGGCGGGGGCGTCGCCGCGCGCGGCCATCTCGTCGCGGATTTCTCCGTAGCCGCCGTTGTCGAACACCACGATGGGCAGGGGGAGGTGAAGCTGGGCGGCGGTGGCGAGCTCCTGTACGGAGAACTGCAGCCCGCCGTCCCCGCTGAGCGCGATCACCTGACGGTCCGGGTAGGCGGTCTTGGCGCCGATCGCGGCGGGCAGCGCATAACCGAGGGTGCCGAACCCGGTGGGGTGCAGATAGCGGGCCGCGGGGCCGATGGGCAGATGCGGCAGGGCGCCGTAGTAGCAGCACTGGGCGCTGTCGGAGGTGATGACCGCGTCGGCGGCGATGACGGTACGGATCGCCCGGAGGTACGGCAGCCAACGCGCGTCCCGCTCCCGGGTCTCGGCGTCCCGCGCGAGCCGCAGGGCGGCGACCTGCTCTTCGACGGCCGCGGCAGGCGCGTCGGCGCGGTCATCGTCCGCGTCGTCCGCGTCGTCCGCGTCGTTGGCGCCTTCGGCGTCGTCCGCGAGGCGCAGCTTGGCGGCACCGGGCGTTACGCTGCCGGCGCGCGCTTCGCCGCTCTCCGTGTCCCGCACGAGATGCAGGCCCACGGCACGCGCCGACGCACCCGGTCCGGCGCCGACCTGGGCAGCGCCTGCGTCCCCGAGCTCGTCCACCAGCACATCCAGCACCTGCCGCGCGTCGCCCACCAGGGCCACGTCCGCCGGGAGTGCCGCGTACATCTGCGCGGGGTCCACGTCGACACGCACCAGCGTCCCGCCGAGCGACGGCGGCGCCGACGACCACAGGTCGGACTCGGCCAGCTCCGTCCCCACGGCCAGCACCACATCGCGGTCCGCCAGCCACTTCTGTACGGCCGGGCTGTGCAGTGAGACGCCCAGCGACAGCGGATGGGACTCGTGCACGATCCCCTTGCCGTTGGCGGTGGTGACGACGGGTGCGCTCAACTCCTCGGCCAGCGCCAGCAGTTCAACGGCGGCGCCGCGCGCGCCGCCGCCGAGCACGAGCGCGGGCCGGCTCGCCGCGCGCAGGGCGTCGACGGCCTGCCTGAGATCGCTCGCCGGGGGAATCTGCGGCCCGGTCGGAGGGGCGCTGCGTACCTCACGCACCTCCTCCGCGGCCTCCAGCAGATCGAGGGGAATCTCGATGTGCACGGGCCGCGGCCGTCCGGTGGCGAAGAGCGTGAAGGCCCGCGCGACGGCAGCGCCGATCTCGTCGACGCTCGACACCCGGTGGCTGAACGCCGCCACGCCCCGCAGCGCTTCGGTCTGGCTGCGCATCTCGTGCAGCAGCCCGGTCGACTGGCGTGGGTGGCGCAGCGGCATTCCGGGCGAGACGACGAGCAGCGGCACGCTGTCGGAGTACGCCTGGCCGACCGCAGCGGCGATGTTCAGCAGTGCGGGCCCCGTGGTGGTGATCGCGACCCCGGGCCGCCCGCTGACCCGTGCGTACGCATCGGCCGCGTACCCCGCGCCCTGCTCATGACGTGGCGTCACATGGGCGATTCCGTAGGCCGCGAGATGCCGGTAGATCTCCAGGTTGTGGGTGCCGGGAATCCCGAAGGCCTGGGTGACGCCGTGCGCCGTCAGCGCCCGGACGACGGCCTCGCCGCCCGTCACAGCCGTCGACGCCATGTCACATGCTCCTGGAGATGATCAGCCGCATGATGTCAGATGTGCCTTCCTCGATCTCCTCCAGCTTGGCGTCCCGCATCCACTGCTCCACGGGGAACTCGCGGGAGTACCCCCATCCGCCCAGCGTCTGGACCGCCGCCCAGGTGCAGTAGGCCGCCGTCTCCGACGCCGTCAGCTTGGCCATCGCCGCTTCGGTGGTGGCGTCCAGGCCCGCGTCGAGCCGCTTCGCCGCTCGCCACGTCATCAGCCGTGCCTGCTCGATACGGGTACGCATGTCGGCGAGCCGGAAGGCCACGGCCTGGTGCTCGATGATCGGCTTGCCGAACTGCACCCGCGTCTTGGCGTAGTCGCGCGCGTACTCGTACGCGGCCCGGGCCACGCCCGTCGCCGCCGCGCCGAGCACCGCGCGCGAGATGTCGAATGTGCGCATGAGGCCGTGGAAGCCCTCGCCCTCGCCGCCGAGCCGGTCCGCCTCGGGAACGAAGGCGTCGGAGAAGAAGATCTCCCGGCAGACGATCGCCCGCTGGCCCATCTTGCGCATGGGCTCGCCGAAGGTGACCCCTTCCGTGCCCTTGCGGAAGAGGAAGGCGCTCACTCCGCGCGAGCGCTCCGCCGGGTCGGTCTTGGCGAAGACGACGTACTGCTCGGCCTCACCGGCGTTGGAGATCCATGCCTTCTGGCCGCTGAGCAGATAGCCGCCCCCGGTCCTCGTCGCCGTCGTCACGATGGAGGCGGCGTCCGAGCCCGATCCCGGTTCGGTGGTCGCCAGCGCCGTCATCGGGGTGTCAGGTCCTGCGAGCGGGGTGAGCCAGGTCCGCTTCTGCTCCTCGCTGCCGAGGGCGAGCAGCGGGTCCGCGAAGAAGCCGTTGGAGCAGAGCAGATTGCCGATGCCGAGATCGCCGACGCAGAGCTCCTCCTGGACGAGGCACTGCGTGAAGACATCGGTGTAGCCGCCGCCTCCGTACTCCTCGGGGAGCATGAAGCCGGTGATGCCGACCTTCGCGGCCTTGCGCCACAGGTCCCATGGCGTCTCGGTGTCCGCCTCGTCCACCGCGCGCGCCCGTGGCCGGATCTCCTCGCGGGCGAACGCGCGGCCGAGCTCGACGATGTCGCGCTGTTCGGTCGTGAGCGGGACCAGCTCGGTGGGGAGCTCGGACATGGTGCCTCCAGGCACGACGACGGTGGAGTAACTGAACCGTCAGTCAGTATCTGGAGGCGCGGACTCCCCTGTCAACATGATCGTCAGCATGTCCGGCCCGGACGTCCGGCGGCCGCTGAGGGCTCGGCGGAGGGCCGGGGCGGAGGGCTCAGGCGGACGCGGACCTCGGCCGGGCCTCGCGGACCGGGATCTCGCAGTTGTCCTTGAAGCCCTGGCTGGTCAGGCCGAGCGCGGAGTTCATCCGCGAGCGCAGATTCTCCACCGCCACGATCGCCGTGAGCTCGACGAACGCGGCCTCGCCCAGCGTCGTGAGCAGCCGCTCGGCCTGCTCGTCCCCGACCTCGGGCGGATTGGCCGTCATGGCCTCCGCGTACTCCATGACATCGCGTTCCAGCCGGGTGTACACATCGCTGTCGCGCCACACCGGCACATCGCGCAGCTTGCGTACGTCCATGCCGCGCTCCTGGCTCTCCCAGTGACCGAAGTCCATGCACCAACTGCATCCGATCGACGCGGCCGACGCCATCACGGCCAGCGCCTTCAGATCGGCGTCGAGATGCTTCCACTTGGCCACCGACAGCTCGAAACGCAGGTCGCTCCAGAGCACCCGGGGGTTGTGGGCCAGCGCCCGGGCGGGGTCGAGGACCTTTCCGTACGTGCGCTTGGAGTACCAATCCGTGAAACGGAGGAGCAGCGAACGGCGCGGGGTGAGGGAGATACGGGCCATGACGGGCCTCCTGAGCTCTGGACGGTGCCCTTTCACGCGTACGACGGACGGGGCGCCCCCGGATGTGACATCGGGAACCACGGGCCAGGAAAGAATCTTCAGGAACACCCGCACCAGGACGCGCGTTGCCTGGTCATGACGGAAAGTGCGCAGCAGGACGCCTTGCTCAAGCTTGTCGCCGAGCAGAGCGGCGGGGTGCTGGTCACCCTCAAGCGGGACGGCAGGCCCCAGCTGTCCAATGTGAACCACTTCTACTACCCGGACGAGCGGACCATCCGGGTGTCGATCACGGACGGCCGCGCCAAGACCGCGAACCTGCGCCGTGACCCCCGTGCCTCGTACCACGTCACCAGCCACGACCGCTGGGCCTGGACGGTCGCCGAGGGCATCGCCGAGCTGTCCCCGGTCGCGGCCGATCCGTACGACGCGACGGTCGAGGAACTGATCACCCTCTACCGCGACGTCCAGGGCGAGCACCCGGACTGGGACGACTACCGCGCTGCCATGGTCCGTGACCGGCGCATCGTGCTGAGGCTGCGCGTGGAACGGGCCTATGGCCAGCCCCGCGGCTGAGCCGGACCCCACGCACATAATGAAGAGACCACACCGACACCAGGAGGTGCCGTGACCAGCACTGGTCCCCACAGTCCGCTGAGTTCCCGGCTGCGCGCCCTGCGTCCGGCCGCGTTCGGCGCCGACCCGTCCGGAGAGCGGTGGGAGCGGATCCAGCGCTCGCCGAACTTCTCCGAGGGCACCTTCCAGAACCCCGTGGGAGCCAGGACCAGGCCATCCGGCGGTTCCATGATCGAGTTCGCCAAGATCTATTTCCGCAAGGAGGCGCGGGCCCGGCGCTCCCCGATCGGCCTGGTGCCCGTGCATGCCACCACCCTCGCCGACTGGGCCAAGCCGCCCGCCTCCGGGCTGCGGCTCACCTGGATGGGACACTCCAGCGTCCTGGCCGAGATCGACGGCCGGCGGGTGCTCTTCGACCCGGTCTGGGGCGAGCGCTGTTCACCCTTCCCCTTCGCCGGTCCCAAGCGGCTGCACCCCGCTCCCGTCCCGCTCGCGGCCCTCGGTCCGGTCGATGTCGTCGTGATCTCCCACGACCACTACGACCACCTCGACCTGCCCACCATCCGGGCCCTGGCCTCCACCGACACGGTCTTCGCGGTTCCTCTCGGCGTCGGCGCGCACCTCGAGTACTGGGGCGTGCCCGCCGACAGGCTGCGCGAGCTGGACTGGAACGAATCGACGGAGGTGGCGGGCCTCCGGCTGACCGCGACCCCCGCCCGGCACTTCTGCGGCCGCGGTATCCGCAACCAGCAGCACACGCTCTGGGCGTCCTGGGCCGTCGCGGGCCCCGATCACCGCGTGTACCACAGCGGTGACACCGGATACTTCCCCGGCTTCACGGACATCGGCGCCGAGCACGGCCCGTTCGACGCCACCATGATCCAGATCGGCGCGTACAGCGAATACTGGCCCGACATCCATATGACACCCACCGAAGGCATGCGCGCCCACCTCGACCTTCAGGGCGGCGAGCCGTCCGGCGCGATGCTGCCGATCCACTGGGGCACGTTCAACCTCGCGCCGCATCCGTGGGCCGAGCCCGGTGAGGGCACGGTCGCAGCGGCGGCCGCGGAAGGCGCGCGTATCGCGGTGCCGCGGCCCGGCGAGCCCTTCGAGCCGACGGCCGAGAGTGTTCCGTCCGAGTTGTGGTGGCGGGCGGTGGCGACCGCTCCCGCCCAGGGCTGGGCCGCCTCCGGCGGCAAGGGCAGCCCCGAGGTGGCGCCGACCGCCTGATCGCCAAACGCGTCCCTGGGGCCGTCGGCCCCAGCCCCGGCGCCGTCCGGACCCGGCCGAAAGCACCACCGCGGGTCAGGGCGGCGGTTTCGGGCTGCCGTGCGAAGCCTCATACCACAGCGGGATTAATAGTGGGCAAGTTTGTCAACTGCCCGTCGCACGTGCCCGATTGGCGACTACCGTCTGTGCCTGGTGATCGACGATGGGCTCTTCCTGTGTGAGCCGAGCCTGTCGCCGAGCCGAGCTGCCCGTTTGCAGTACGCCGATTCCTGGGGCCCACGTACCAAGGACGCTGATGTCTCAATTACGCGCACCCGCCGCACGGTGGGACCGCCGGGAGGGCGGGCGGCATGGCCGGCCAGGCGCCCGCTCCCCGTCACCGCCGCCTCGCCACCCGCATCCGAAGGCACGCGGAGAACCTCGCCATCGTCGGCGCGGCTTGCTGTCCGGCCTCGGCGAATTCCCAGACGGGCCCGCGTAATTGTGGCCCTGCCCATGGGCCGGCACTCCTGGACGAGGTCAACGGCACCTTTTTGCTGTCGGGGCATCAAATCGCCCAATTCCCAATTCCGTTGAATATCCTGGGGTAAACGATTCTGCTGAATTTCGCACATGAGTACGTTCATGTGATATATGCATTCAGGCCGCAGAATCACTCCGACCCCGCTATGCTCGCTGTCGCGCAGCGAGTTGCGGCAATTACCACACGTCGCCACTGGCTGTCGTGGTGCCGCAGATCGCACGAGGGCTCGGGCGTCCTGGGACCCGGCTCCATGCGCGCGGAACGCCGCCTTGGAATGCGCTGCGGCCAAGCATTGGTGAGCGCGACCCGACGGTCGGCGTTCTGGTTCACGCGGCCCTTCTCCTGGTGCCCAAATATGCCATGTATGTCGCCCTATTCCTTCCATTAGCGCTCTGAGGATGCCGATGGTTCATGCTGATTCGTCACCCAGAGGGTCGGGGCCCGCCTCCACCCGAATGTGGCTGCTGCCACCCGCACTACTGGCCGCGTGTACGGCTGTTGCCGTGTCGTTGACGCCTTCAATGGCCCGTGCCCAGGTCGCCTGGATCGGCATCGTCGCGACGGCGGTAGCGGCCGTCGCAGCCGCGGAGGCGGCACGCCGGGGACGCGCGATCGGCGAACTGCGCAGGCAGTACGCCGAGAGAGAGGCAATCCTGCATCAGCATCTGGCCGAGCAGGAGGCCGCAACAGTACGGATGGCCAAGGAGACTCTGCCGGCGGCCATGGCCGAGCTTCAGCAAGGCGCACCGGCCGAGGAGGTGCTGCGCGGCATCGTCCATGTGGCCCGCGTCAGCCCCCAGTTCGAAGCCGCGCACCAGGCAGTGCTGCGCTACGTGCTGCACGCGGTGGAGGCCGAGGAGGATCTGCGTGACTCCGCCCAGCGGGCCTTCGTCAACATCGCCCGACGCGTCCAGGCCATCGTCCACCAACAGGCCCAGGAACTGCGGGAGATGGAGGACCGTCACGGTCAGGATCCCGAAGTGTTCGGCGACTTGCTGCACCTCGATCACAGGACCGCACTGATCGGCCGGCTTGCGGACAGCATCGCCGTACTCGGTGGGGCCCGGCCAGGCCGTCAATGGCAGCAGAACGTACCGCTGTTCAATGTGCTGCGCGGTGCCATGTCCCGGATCATCGACTACCAGCGTGTCGATCTGCACTCCGTGGCCGAGGTCGGCGTTCTCGGCCGAGCGGTCGAACCGCTGATCCACGCCCTGTCCGAGCTGCTGGACAACGCCACTCGCTATTCACCGCCGGAAACAAGTGTCCATCTGACTGCGATCGAGATCCAGTCCGGTGTGGCCATCGAGATCGAGGATGCCGGCGTCGGTCTGACCGACGAAGCCCGCGCCCGGGCCGAGCGGGCCCTGGCGCAGAACTCCTCCAGCGGACTGGACCTCGACGACCTCGGTGAGTCACCACGACTCGGCCTGGCCGTGGTCGGCCGGCTTTCCCACACAAACAACTTCAGGGTCTCCCTCCGTCCGTCCGCGTACGGCGGCGTGCGCCTCGTCCTGATCGTCCCGCCGGACCTGATCACTCCGACTCCGGCGCCCGGCGGAGCGCTGGCAAAGGCCGCCGTCCTGCCGCCGCCCCGGCGCAGCGCCGGGCCGAGGCACCGCTCCCCGGTGACCGTTGAGGAGCCTGTGCCCGCCGCCGCTCCGCGCGGCGCCAATGGGCTCCCGCAGCGCAGGCGCCGTATGCGCGACGTGGGTCCCCCCATGCGGCCGAAGCCTGCAGTTTCGACCACCACCACTGACTCCACGTCCCCGGTGTCAGCTGATGCACCCCCACAGGCCGGGATGTGGCTGGCCGCCTTCCAGCAGGGCGTGTCCGGCGAGTCCCGAGCCGAGTCCCCGGCGCATCGTCCCCATGGCCTGAGCGACAAAGAGTCCGAGCAGTAACTGAGTCATTAGGTAAGGAAGAGTAACTAAGTGGTGACACAGCAGCGGCTCAATATGGACTGGATGCTGGAGGGCCTGGCGTCCAGTGTTCCGCAGACCCGTGAGGTCGTGGTGCTGTCCTCGGACGGTTTGTGTATGGCGCAATTCGGTACGGACGAGGACACTGCAGATCGCCTCGCTGCCGCCTGTGCCGGACTACAAAGCCTGTCGGCGGCCATCGCCGCGGAATTCCCGCACGGCAACGGCCGGATGAAACTCGTTGTCATCGAGGTCAACGGCGGCTTCTTCTATCTGATGGCGGCCGGCGCCGGAGCATATCTGGCGGTGCTGGCCGACGATGACGTGGATGCCGGGCTCATGGGAGAGCGTATGCGGGACCTGGTCGCCCGGATCGGTCAGCACCTCACCAGCCCGCCGCGGGCCGACCGGCAGGTCCCATGAGCGACCCGAACCAGGAACAGCCCAGGGGCTGGCAAGAAGGCGGTCCCGAAAGGCTCTACGTCATTACGTCCGGCCGGGCTACGCCCGCCGAAAAATCCCGCCTGGACATGGTCACGCTCATCGTGACCCGGCACGGGTCCAGTTCGAGCATGCAGCCCGAACAGGCGGCCATCGTCCGCTTATGCGACTACCCGCTGTCTGTCGCCGAGATCTCCGCGTACCTTCACCTGCCCATCAGCGTGATCACGGTACTGCTCGCGGATCTGCTGGAGAGCGGCCATGTCGAAGCCCGGGCACCGATCCCGTCCGCGTCGTTGCCCGATGTCGAACTCTTGGAGGCGGTGATGCATGGACTCCAGAATCTCTGAACCCGTAGTCGGTCCCCGGATCGAGGACACCCTGCCGGCATCGGTCACCACAGCGGTCAAGGTGGTGATCGTCGGCGGCTTCGGTGTCGGGAAGACCACCCTGGTCGGATCGGTCAGTGAGATCCGGCCGTTGACCACCGAGGAGACCATGACGCAGGCCGGGGTCGGGGTGGACGACATCGCCGGAGTCGAGCGCAAGACCGAGACCACCGTGGCCATGGACTTCGGCCGGATCAGCCTGAATGACGAACTGGTGCTGTATCTGTTCGGCACCCCGGGCCAGCAGCGCTTCTGGTTCCTGTGGGACGGCCTCTTCGAAGGCGCGTTGGGCGCGGTGGTCCTGATCGACGCACGGCGGCTGGAAGACAGCTTCGATGTGATGGGCCGGCTGGAGGAACGCGGCGTGCCCTTCATCGTCGCCATCAACGCCTTCCCGGACGCTCCCTCGTACCCGTTGTCCGAGCTCCGGGCCGCCCTGGATGTTCCCGAGACCGTCCCCATGATCGATTGTGACGCTCGCAGCCGCATTTCCAGCCGCGATGCCCTGCTGACCCTTGTGCGCTATCTGCACACCCTTACCACCACAACCCCGGAGTCCTGGTGACCGCCTCTTTCCCCGACCAGCCCCACACCACGTCTGCATCCGGTCCGCCTCCGGGGTGTCCGGCGCACGCCCAGTTCGGGAGCGCTGACGGACTGGCGCGCCTTTTCGGGCCCGAGGCGGCCGAGGACCCCATGGGCTTGTACGAGCGGCTGCGCGCCCAGCATGGTCCTGTCGCGCCCATTTTGCTGGACGGCGACCTTCCGGCCTGGATTGTCCTCGGCTACCGCGAGATCCTCCAAGTCGCAGGTACACCCTCCCGGTTCAGTCGCGACTCCCGCACCTGGCGCTGGTTCAGGGAAGGCAAGGTCCCGCCGGATTCCCCACTGCTCCCGATGATCGCCTGGCAGCCGGTCTGCCTGTTCCTGGACGGTGAGGAACGCAATCGTCTGCGCCTGGCGGTCACCGATGGTCTGGAGCGCTTCAACCGCCGTGGAATTCGACGCCATGTCACCCGCTTCACCCACCAGTTGATCGACGGCTTCGCCGCCCGGGGAGAAGCAGATCTGGTCGCCGAGTTCGCGGACCACCTGCCCATGCTCGTCCTGACGCAACTTCTGGGCATGCCCGACGAGTACGGTCCGCGGCTGGTCGAAGCCAGCAGAGACATGGTGGCGGGCACAGAGACGTCGGTAGCCAGCAACCAGTTCATTGTGGAGACGCTCCAGCAGCTCGTGTGGCGCAAGCGTGCAAACCCCGGCCACGACGTCACGTCCTGGCTGATTGAACACTCCTCCAAGCTGACCGATGAGGAGGTCTGGAATCACCTGCGGGTCATTCTCATCGCCGCGAACGAAACCACGGTCAACCTGCTCAAGAGCACCCTGCGGATGGTGCTCACCGATCCCCGTTGCCACGCGTCGCTGGCCGGCGGTCAGATGACTCTGCCCGACGTGGTGGAGCAGGTGCTGTGGAGCGAACCGCCCCTCATGACCATCCCTGGGCGCTGGGCTTCCGTGGACACGGAGGTCGGCGGTCAGAAGGTCCAGGCGGGGGACATGTTGCTGCTTGGTCTGGCCGCCGGGAACCATGACCCGGCCGTCAGGCCCGACCTCACGGTTCCCCTGCACGGAAACCGCTCCCATCTCGCCTTCAGCAGCGGTCCGCAGGAGTGCCCCGGACAGGACATCGGCCGCGCCATCGCCGACACCGGCATCGACATCCTGCTCACGAGGCTGCCTGACGTACATCTGAGCATCCCCGAGGAGGAGTTGCGCTGGAAGTCGGGCTGGATGACGCGGCATCTGACAAGCCTCCCGGTGAAGTTCACCACGCGTCGGTCCGGGACGTTGGCCCCGTCTGCCGGGCCGGCCGGCGTCCACGCAGAGACCGAGCGTCCCCTCGGGGACGTCGCGTACGGCGGCTCGATGCCCAACTACCAGCCCGCCGTTCCCTCTCCGCCGGTCCCGGTTCCCAGGGCGCGCACACCCTGGTGGGACTCTCTGAAGGCTTGGCTGCGAGGGCGATAGTCCGGTTTTGGAGGGAGCACATCACAGCCTTCCGGTGGAACGCCTGCCGGGCACCGGCTCCTTGAGTCAGGTGCCCGGCGCAAGTCTGTGTACAGCCGTTTCTATGCGATTCAGTGCCTCTTTCATCATCCCCCGGGAAGTGGCATAGCTGATACGGATATTGCCTTCGGCGGCTGGGCCGAACCACTCAGGTGTGCCGGCCACCACTGCCACCCGGGCTTCCGTCAGGAGGAATCCGGCCATGGCGTGACTGCTCAACCCGGTGGAAGATATGTCAGGGAACAGGACGAACGTTCCGTCCGGACGGCTGCACGATATTCCGGGCATCGCGTTCAGCCGTTCCACACAGTAGTCCCGTGTCTCATGC
The DNA here is from genome assembly GCF_040606445.1 of Streptomyces sp. NPDC005408. Taxonomy (NCBI): domain Bacteria; kingdom Bacillati; phylum Actinomycetota; class Actinomycetes; order Kitasatosporales; family Streptomycetaceae; genus Streptomyces; species Streptomyces sp. NPDC005408. Next base: position 16,375 of record NZ_JBEXEX010000053.1, read on the forward strand.
AGATGTTCTAAGAAAGCATTCCGCCAGGGCCAGCCGTGACGCAGCGCAGCCAATGCGCCGACCTGGGCGAAGGGCGTCAGGCTGTACGCAGCGCCGAGACGCTGGAAGGTGAGTTGGAGATTGACCGCTTCTTGTGCACTTGGGGCGATCACAAATCCCATTCTTAGCCCAGGCAGTGCGAAAGTCTTGGAAAGCCCGGTCACCGTATAGGTCCTCCCGCTGGTTGCCGGGTCCAGGCTTGCCATGCTGACATGCGCTGCGGGAGGATACACGATTTCGTTCCAGACCTCGTCGGACAGAATCGGTATACCTCGTGCATCGGCTATGTGCGCTACCGCACGCAGCGTCTCTTCGGTAAAGACTGTGCCCAATGGGTTGTGCGGATTGCACAGACAGATCAGGGCGGTGCGGGGCGATATGAGAGAGGCGAGTCGGTCCGGGTCGAGCCGCCCTGTGTTCTTGTCTATCGGGCAGTACACTCGCCGCGCCCCCGCGGCATCGATGGCCTGACCGAACAGCAGGTCGACCGGATCGAGCAATATACACTCGTCGCCTTTCTGGCAAAGCAGGTGCACCACACCCCAGAGCGAAGCTGCCGTGCCGGAGGCCAGCACCACACAATCGGGGCCTGCATTGATCCCGTAACGAGCTTTCGCCACGGCGGAGAACGTTTCGCGGAGTTCGCTGAGTCCCTCGGGCGACGCATAGGGAAAATAGCCATCGGCAAGGGATGACATGATGGCATCCGTGACAGCCTGGGGCGCAGGGAAGTCTGGTTCCGCCGCGGTCAGCGGGATGACATCCGGCGGGTAGGCACCCCACCTGATATTTGATCGTCCCCGCAGTAACTCGGGCCGGATCTGCGAGTCATCGAAGAGCGATCCGGTCGCCTGAAGCGACATGGTGATCAGCCTCTCTGATAACGGGCAGGCGGGTATCGGTCGTACAGTTCCGATGACCAGTACGTGGTCATACGAGGACGGCCCTGCTGCACACGCACCGATGCGTACGTGTGAATCCCGCACCCCTCCGTCAGCGGGCGGCGGGCCACGCAGTTCAGAAGTGACTCATAGGAATCACTGGGGAGCCCGATATCGGCCATGACGGAGCTGACGCGGTCCCGTATTGTTCTGTCGCTCTCCGCGTACAGCCACAGCGGGACATAGGCCGTGGCGGATAAGGGGACATGCCCGCCGGTATCCGTAAACGTCAGATTGCTGACAATGGGTTGATCCGTGAGCTCACCGGCCCTGCCGGTCAGCTTACGGCAGAATTCGCCAAGGAGGCCGGCCTCGTGGTGGGCTGAAATCTCCATGCAGGCGTCAAGGTCGGCCGGGGCAATATCGTAGTGCCGGAAGTACACCTTCACCCGCGACTCGGGACTGTCGCTCAGGTCGAGGCCGAAGTAGACGATTCTGTCGAGGTCGAATCCCCGGCGAGCGTATGCGGTGATAGCCTCCCATGCCTTACCGAACCCCAAGCGGTCCAGCGCCTCGCGTGTCCTCTCGGAGCGGCTCATGCCATTATTGGCGTACGGGTTCAGATAGACTTTGAATTCGGGCCCTGACGTTGGCGTGAAGATGGCGGCATGCATCATGGCGAAGCCGGTCGGATCCTCGTTCGGCAGGAACAAATCCTCTACTGCTGCCAGTCGGCCGCCGGCAGCTCCAAAGTTTTCGATAAGCGCGTGAGTCAGACCGAGTGCCGACTTTTGTGCGGCGGGAGTGCTCGGCTCTTCGGGAAGCGCCTCCACGAGCACTCGGATTTGCGCACCGTGATCCGAAATGGCGGCGGAAAACTCGATCGGTGAACCGTCGGCACACACATCCGAGGACCATTCGGGATGGTCCGTGATCTTCCTTTCGCCCCATGGTGAAAGCATGGTGCGGAGAACCCTTGCCCCCTGTTCGCCATCCATGCCTGCACTGTCAAGGAGACGTGTGGCGGTGGCGATTCCGTAATCCAAGAACGTCGCACCGGTAGACACCCGTATTTCCGACTGCAGAGACAACTCCGTCCCCTTCTCTCACTGGATCTCCTCGTACGTGATCCTTCTACCCTGGCGCAAAACAGCCCTGTGCTCGCTGTGAGCATTACCCAGATGCTGAGCCCTGCATTCCTCGATGTATGCCGCTTTCGTGCATGTATGCGGGTTATCGGGGTTATGGCGTAGAAAAGGCGCAGGGGGCTGGTGAGGCATTCCCCGTCGGCGAGATGCGCCCTTGCCTGATTGATGTGCATGCTGTCGCCCAGAGCGACAGGAACAGTCTCATCGGGTTCCTCGCGCGCCCGACGCGCGCTGCTGTCAGCGGTGCTCCAGCACATCGACGGCCAACTCCCGCACCACCGTCTCGTCCACCTCGACCCCGAGCCCCGGCCCCTCGGGCACCTCGGCGACGCCGTTCACCACCCGTACCGTCTCGCCCGCGTAAGGGGAGTCGATGAACTGCCGGCCATTGAGATCGACCGGGGTGTCGATCCCGTACGCGGCGAACAGATGCAGCGAGGCGGCCAGGCCCAGATCGGAATCGGTCAGCCCCGAGCCCATCAGCCGTACCCCGCAGTCCTCGGCCAGCGAGCACAGCCTCCGCGACAGCGTGAGCCCGCCGCTGCGCTGCACCTTGGCGATCGCCACATCGACCGCCTCCAGCCGGACGAACGTCGCGAGATCCGTGGGGTGCCGCAAGCTCTCGTCGAGCGCCACCGGTACGGGGGAGTGCTCGCGCAGCCGCCGCAGCCCCGCGATGTCATTGGCGGGCAGAGGCTGCTCGAAGGCAGTGATCCCGATCGCGTCCAGCCGTCGCGCCATACGCAGCGCGGCATCCACGGTGTACGCCTGGTTGGCATCCACCCAGACCGGCGCACCCGGCGCATGCTCGCGCACCGCGGCCACCACGGCGGCGTCGGTGTCCTCGTCGTGCAGCCCGATCTTGACCTTGAACGCCCGGTATCCGGCGTCCGCCCCCTCGGCCACGCTGTCGCCCACCTCGGCGGGCGACTGCCCGGAGACGATCCACCCCAACTCGATGGCCTCCGACCGCCGTTGACCCCACAGCACACCCACCGGAACCCCGGCGGCCCGCCCCAGCAGATCGTGCAGCGCCACATCCACCGCGCTCTTGGCCAGCGGCGCGCCAATGGTGAACCCGCGGTTGACCGCCCGGTCGAAGGCGCTGTCCACGGCGTCCAGATTCCACGCGGGCATGCCGATGACCGCCGGGGCGAGATAGCGGTCGATGGTGGTGACGATGGACTCGGCGGTCTCGTACGTCCAGGCAGGGATGGGCGTGGCCTCGCCCCAGCCGTGCACCCCGTCCGCGCTGACCTTCACCAGGATCCGGAGTGACGGCTGCCCGGCGACGGCCACCGCGCCGCCCGAGACGCCGAAGGAGCGGCGGGTGGGCAGGGCGACCGCGAAGGTCTCGATGCGCTCGATCCTCATCGACTCGAACTTCATCAACAGGTCCTTTCCGTAAGGGAGTCCGCACGGGACTCGGGCGGAGGCGGTGCGACACTGGCGCGCAGGACGACCTCGCCACCGACCCGCAGCACCCGCGAGCGGGGCCCGCGCGGCTCGCGCAGGGCGAGGGCCATGACGTCCTGCCCCATGGCCGTGAGCGGCAGGGCGACGGTGGTGAGCGGCGGGGAGAGCTCCCGTACGAGAGGGATGTCGTCGAAGCCCGCGAGGGAGACGTCATAGGGCACCCGGACGCCTTCCTCCCGGAAGGCCGCCAGCGCGCCCACGGCCATCACGTCGGTCACCGCGAACACACAGGTGGGCCTGGTGGACCGGGTGAGCAGCTCACGGGCCGCCGCATACCCGCCGTCCCGTGTGAACGCGCCGCGCACGACCCGCTCAGAGGCCAGCGCGATCCCCGCTTCGGCCAGCCCTTCCCGGAATCCGGCCAGCCGGTCGGAGACGGTGGTCAGCTCGGGCGGCCCGCTGAGCACCGCGAACTCCCGGTGCCCGAGGGCCAGTAGGGCGCGCGCCAGTGCCGCCGCCCCCGCCCGGTTCTCGGGAAGTACGGCATCCACCCGCAGGCTGCGGTGCCGGCTGACGACCGCGACCCGCCCGCCCGCGCGCACATACGGCTCGAGCTCCGCCGCCATCGCCCGCTCCCAGGCCCGGTCCTGGAAGCCCGAGCCGATCAGCAGGATCGCGCGGGCCCGCTGGGCGCGCAGGGTGGAGACGTACGCGATCTCCCGCGCCGGTTCGCGGAAGGTGCTCGCCAGCATGACGAGCAGCTCCTGCTCGGCGGCGGCCCGCATGACCCCGCCCGCGATGGCGGCGAAGTAGGGATCGCCGACGTCGTGGCAGATGAGCCCCACGGTGTTGTTGGAGGCGCTGGCGAGCGCCTGGGCATGGGCGTTGGGGATATAGCTGAGCAGATCGGCCGCCGCGCGCACGCGCTGACGCAGATCCTCGCGGACCCGGGTGGTGCCGTTGAGCGCTCTGGACGCCGTGGCCAGGGAGACCCCCGCTCGGCGGGCGACGACGTCCAGCGTCACATGGGCCGGTGTTGCTTGCCGTTCACTCACTGCACCTCCCGAAACTTCGGGACGACCTATTGACCGTGCGTACAGGCAGTCATTAGCGTGGCGACACCTTATCAGAAAGCGCTTTCTGAAAGCGTTTTCCAGACAGCGGGATCCCAGACAGCTCTTCTTAACCGCTCCGAAGCCCAGAGGAGTTGACCGTGAGCCAGAGCGCCATCAAGGCAACACCGCAGAAAGTGGCGGGAGTTGACCGGCGAGACCGACCGGGAACGGGGGAGCGCGCCGTCCGGGCCATCGAGCAGAGCTGGCGGCCCGTCGCCCTGCTCCTGGTCTGCTTCGGCGCGTGGTGGGTGATCGCCGCGGCCGAACTGGTCGAGCCCTATCTCGTCCCCTCGCCCGGCGCGACGCGGGACGTGCTCACCGGGAAGACCGACTACATCTGGCAGCACAGCTGGGTGACCACCTACGAGACACTCCTCGGCTTCGTCATCGCCGCCGGAGTCGGCGTGTTCGCCGCGGTGATCATGGTCTACTCCTCGACCGTCGAGAAAACGCTCTATCCGATCCTGCTCTTCGCCCAGGTCGTGCCCAAGATCGCCATCGCCCCGCTGTTCGTCGTCTGGCTCGGCTTCGGCATCGCGCCCAAGATCCTCATCGCCGTACTGATCGCCTTCTTCCCCGTCGTCATCTCGATGGTGACCGGACTCAAGGCCGTCGACCCGGAGATGCTCCAGCTGTCGTCGACCATGGGCGCCAGCCCCTGGCAGACCTTCCTCAAGATCCGCTTCCCCGCCTCGCTGCCGCATCTCTTCTCCGGCCTCAAGGTCGCCGTCACGCTCGCCGTGACCGGCGCGGTCGTCGGCGAGTTCGTCGGCGCCAACGAAGGCCTCGGCTATGTGATCCTCCAGGCCAACGGAAACCTCGACACCCCGATGCTCTTCGCGGGACTGCTCGTGATGTCACTGATCGGTGTGATCCTCTTCGTCCTCGTCGAGATCGCCGAGAAGCTCCTGCTCCCGTGGCACGCCAGCCGCCGGGACGCGGGTGTCACCACCACCTACTGACCCCGGCACGACCCACGCTGACGAGAAGGACCAGCCATGACTGCGCGCAGAGTACTGATCGGCCTCGTTCCGCTGCTTATGGTCGCCACCGCCTGTGGTGAGGGCGGCTCGGACACGACCACCAGCGACTCGGGCAAGAAACTCGACAAGGTCACGCTGACCCTCAACTGGTATCCGTACGGCGAACACGCGCCGTTCTACTACGGCAAGCAGCAGAAGATATTCGAGAAGCACGGCATCGACCTCACCATCCAGGCCGGGCAGGGCTCGCAGAAGACGGTCCAGGCGACCGGCGCGGGACAGACCGACTTCGGCTGGGCCGACACCCCCGCCGTGCTCTCCGGCGTCGACTCCGGTGTGAAGGTCAAGAGCCTCGGCGTCTTTCTGCAGACCACACCCTCCTCTGTGCAGTTCTTCGAGTCGAAGGGCATCAAGACGCCCGCCGACCTCAAGGGCAAGACCATCGCGGGCACCGCGGGCGACGCGCTCTCCAAGACGTTCCCGATCTTCCTGAAGAAGAACAACCTCAAGGAATCCGACGTCAAGGTCCAGAACACCGACCCGGCGGGCAAGATCGCCGCGGTGATCTCCGGCAAGACGGACGGGCTCCTCGGTTACGCCAGCGACCAGGGCCCGACGATGCAGAACAAGGCCAAGAAGGACGTGGGCTATCTGCGCTTCTCGGAGAACGGGCTCAACTTCTACTCCAACGGCCTCATCACGGGCCAGAAGTACCTCGCCGCCAAGAAGGACATCGCGGCGCGCATGGTGAAGGCGGTCAGCGAGTCCTTCGCCGCCGCCGAGAAGGCGCCCGAGCCCGCGGTCGCCGCGATGCAGGGCGCCAGCGAGCAACTCCCGCCCGAGGAGGTCCTGTCGGAGCAGTTCAAGACAACGCTGACGCTGCTGCACACCCAGGCGACCCAGGGCAAGGCACCCGGGGTCAACACCGACGCCGACTGGCAGCAGACCATCGACGTCTTCGCCGAGGCGGGCCTGGTCAAGAGCCCCAAGTCCGTGACGGACTACTGGGACAGCGCCACCGCACTGAAGGGATGACGATGGCCGACGACACGACGGTGCGGGAGCGGGCAGTGACGAGCGAGGACAGCCAGGGGCCCACGGCGGCGGTCGGCCTCGACGACGTCGCCGTCCGGTTCCGCACCAAGAACCGCGATGTCACCGCGCTGAGCGGCGTCTCGCTCGATGTTGCCGCGGGGGAGTTCGTCGCCATCGTCGGCCCGTCCGGCTGCGGCAAGTCCACCCTGCTCAAACTGGTCGCCGGACTGCTCAAGCCCTCCGCGGGCGATGTCCGTCTGAGCGGCGAGCGGGTGCGCGGACCGCGGCACGACATCGGATACGTATTCCAGCGTGCGGCCCTGCTGGAGTGGCGCTCGGCCCGGCGCAACATCCTGCTGCAGGCCGAGATGCGGAAGATGCCCGGCGAGCTCGCCCGCAGGCGCGCTGACCAACTGATCGCCATGACCGGGCTCGAGGGCTTCGAGGACGCCTATCCGTACGAGCTGTCCGGCGGTATGCAGCAGCGGGTGGCCCTGTGCCGCGCGCTGCTGCACGAGCCGCCGGTGCTGCTGATGGACGAGCCGTTCGGGGCGCTGGACGCGCTGACCCGTGAGCAGATGAACATGGAGCTCAACCGGATCTGGCGGGAGACCGGCACCACCGTGCTGCTGGTCACCCACTCCATATCGGAGGCGTGCTATCTCGCCGACCGGGTGGTGGTGATGAGCCCGCGGCCCGGCACGATCACCGAGATCATCGAGGTGGGGCTGCCGGCGGAGCGCGACTATACGGAGACGATGGGGCGGCCGGAGTTCCGCGAGGCGACGAGCCATATTCGCGGCTTGCTCGGCGCGGCATCCGCCAACGACTAGCCGTGCCCGGCGGTGGGGGGTCGCCTGCGGCGGCATGTTGCCCTTCCCGCCCTTCCCGCTGTATCGATTTGCGTATGCCGCCGCGTGGGGGGCAAGCCCCCAGACCCCGTACGCGCGCCCAAGGGCTGCCACGCAAAGCCGTCCCATTCGACGATCAGGCGCGGGGCGTCGGGGTCGACATGCGCGGCGTGCTGGGGACCGGCGCCGAGGGTGACGGCCTTCTTCTCGTCTACAGGACGGAGCCGCTTCTCGCGGCACCCCGTCCAGCGGTCCAGGGGTCCGTCAGCAGTTGTCAACCCCTGAGTGCTCGTTCGGCGAGCAGCAGAGCGAGAGGGCCGCCGGGGAGGAGGAAACGGCCGCCTTCGGCGGCCTGGAAGGCGTCCGCCATGGGCCACCACATGAGCTTGAAGTCCTGTTCCGTCTCGGTGAGCCGCTGGGGCCCGCGAGTCAGCCCCTCCGCCAGGAAGAGGTGGATGCGGGCGGTGGAGGTCAGCGTCATGGCGTACGAGCCGAGGGAGCGCCAGGAGGTGGCGGTGGTGCCTGCTTCTTCGAGGAGTTCGCGCTGTGCGCATTCTTCGGGGGCTTCACCCTCCTCGCGCCGGCCACCGGGGAGGAAAAGGTACTCGCCGCGGTGCTGGGGGAAGTCTGCACTCAGGATGGCCACCAAGCCGCTGTCGTCTCGTGCGACTACCACGGAGGCGTCGCGTGTGGGCCCACGGTCGTACGTGTCGTCCATGGGCCCGGAGCGTAGCCCCTACGGCAGGAGCATTGCGGCGAACGGCACGTTCATCACAGCAGGGTGGGCGATTCCGCGCCCGTGGTAGCCGTCCTCTCCGAAGGCGTCGCCATGGTCGGCGCACATGATGACCAGCCACCGGCCACTGCTGACAAGGCTGTCGAGGAGCCGCCCGAGGTGTTCGTCCGCGTAAGCCAGGGCCGCGCTCTGGGACCGCCACGTATCGGTCGATTCGTCGAGGTAGTGGCCGTGGGGGACGTGGGTGGCGCTGACGTTGACGAAAAGGAGCAGGGGCGGTCGTCGTACCGGTCGGCGACCTCCAGGGTCTGGTCGACCTGGTGCCGGGTGGAGTCGAGTTCGTGCGAGCAGAATTCCGGCCGCCAGTGGTCCTCTTGGAACATGTCGGGGAGAACGGAGCCGAGTGGCGTTTCCCGCGAGAAATAGGTGACGCCTCCGACGCACACCGTGCGGTAGCCGTGCTGGACGAGCCCTTCGAGAAGGTTCGAAGCGTCGAAAACGAACGTGCCTGGGTCGATGGTCTTGAACGCCGGCGGGCGGCACTCCCACAAACGCGGCGGTTGGACGGGCTGCGGGAGCTTGGGCAGGAAGCCGGAGAAGAACGCGATGTGGGCGGGGAGGGTGAAGGTGCCGAGGGCGCGCCGTTCCTCCCACTGGCCGCCGGGGAGGAATGCCGCCAGGCGCGGTGTCTGTCCGGCGTGGGTGGTGGCGCGGGCCACGTCGTGGCGCAGGGAGTCCAGCGTCACGAAGAGGATGCTCGTGCCGGAGCGGATGATCTCGGCGGCGTCGATCATGCGCCCCCTCCCAGTGTGATGAGGAGTCCGCTGTGGTCTTCGACCCGGCCCTTGGCGGCGGCGTTGACGGGGATGGGGACCTGGTCTCGGGCGATCATGTCGCGGATGCGGGCGAGGCCGGTGTCTTCGTCGAGGAGTTCGCCGTCCGCTTCGTACAGGCGGATGGTGGCCACCAGCACGTCGTCGACAGGCGTCGTGGACAGGTGGGCGCCCGGGGCGCCGAGGTGCTTCATCGCGTGGAGAAGCTGGGTTTCGTCGGCCTGGCCAAGGTCGTGGATGTGGCACGCGAAGTGCTGGGCGTTGATGGCGCCCTGGTGGAAGTGGCGGCGGAACTGCTCGGTGGACTCGCGGCCGTCGTAGGCGACCGCCATGCGGTGAGTCTTGGCGGCGGCGACGAAGCAGGCCGCGACCCACCAGGCGACACCTTCGTGTAGGTCGCCTGGGAAGCGGCCGGAGACCTGCCGGTCGCGGATGACGCGTTCCGCGTCGATGGGCTTAAGCATCGCTCTCCCTCAGGGTGTTGAGGACCTGGGCGGCGAGTTCGTCGGGGGTGTGGTCGTCGGTGTCGAGGACGACGGCGGTCGGGTCGCCCACGGCCACAGTGTCGAACTGCGCGAGCAGCGCGGCGAGGCGGCCGGGGACGGTGAACAGGTCGGTGTCGTCCTGCTTGGTGTCGGTCTTGTGCCGCAGCCGCTCGCGCAGCGTGTCCTCCCTTGCCCGCAGGTAGAAGGTGCGGGCGGGCGGGACTAGGTAGGGGCGGAAGGGGGCTAGGAGTCCGGTCACTTGGTCCACGCCGAGGCCGTGGACGGCGGCGTGGCAGGCGATGACGGAGGAGGCGTAGCGGTCGGCGACAACGTGGCCGTGGCCGAGTCCGTCCCGTATGAGGTCTGAGGCGTGCAGAAGGCCGGAGAGGTAGAAGGCGAACTGCGGCAGCGGCCGAAGGGCGATGTTCATCGTCCTCGACCAGGACGCCAGCGGTTCGGGGAGGGTGTGCAGGGTGGTGGCGTCCAGGCGCTTCGCGAGCAGCGCCGTCAGCGTCGACTTGCCGATGCCGGAGACGCCTTCGAGGACGTACAACCGCCCTTTGGGAAGATCGTCGTCGACGGGGGCGTACGGGGCGCGCAGCAGGGTCATAGGGTCCCCTCGGTGAACGCGGTGATGTGGGTGGCGACGGCCTCGGCGAGGCGGTCCGGCTGGTCCAGGAGGTCTCGTACGTCCATGCGGAGGTCGTCGCGCAGGAGACAGGGCTGGACACCGCCTGCGTGGTCGAGGCGCAGCGCCCAGAACCCCTCGATGCATTGGGCTCGTACGGGGCAGGCGCCGCATTGGCCGACGTGATGGCGGCCGAGTTCGCGCTGGATGACGTCGATTTCGATGCCGTCGATGCGGAAAACGCGGCGGCCCTGGCCGACGCCGGCGATCTCGCTGTGTTCCTCGGTGGTGAGGGTGCGCAGGTAGTCGATGAGGCCCTGGGCGGAGACGGCCGACGACTGGCGGTCGGAGTTGAAGTCGGTGTCCACCAGCTCGATGAACTGCACGGGAAGGCGGCGGTCCAGGGCGAAGTCGAGGATGGGCCGGATTTCGTGCTGGTTCTCCCGCTGAAGCAGGGTGTTCAGCTCGACGCGCTCGAACATCTCGCGGGCCGCCTCGATGCCGTCGAGCACGGCGGCAATGCCGACTCGGGTGTGGGCGATGGCGCGCAACGACTCGTCGGAGAAGTAGTGCAGCGACACCTTTACCTTGTCCAGGCCGGTCTCGGCGAGCCAGTCCTGATGCGTGCGTACGCGGGTGCCGTTGGTGATGAGCGTGTACGACACGTCCGGTGCCCCGGCGGGGAGGCTGGTGAGCACTGGCCGGGCGAGTGGGGAGGCGAGGGGTTCCCCGCCGGTGAAGTGCAAGCGTTTGAGGCCCGCGTGGATCATTTCGCGAAGGATGGTCGTGAAGTCCTCGGCGGTCAGCTCCCGCTGCCGAGGCTGCGCGTCGCGGTGCAGGTGTGTGAACGGCGGGGGGACATCGCCCTCGTTGTGGCAGAACCAGCACTTGAGGTTGCACCTTGGGGTCAGCGAGACCCTGAGCTGACCGCGCAGCATCGCGAAATTCCGTAACGCGGTCCAGTCGATGCTCGGTTCAGCGAGTGGAACGGAGTGAGTGTCCACGGTGGGCTCCTCTCGTTCGGATTCGAGTTCTGCGTGGTGTGGGCGCCCGCCGACCTCGGGGGAAACCCACGGACGCCGGCCGCCTCCCCGCCGACTGCCTAAGAAGGACTGGAGGCGGAGTCTGTGGCCGCTTATGCGGGCGGCGAGTTCGTGTCCGGCGCAGCACGGCGGCGGGGCCGCGGGGCGTCCGGAGCTCATTTTTTCGCCGCCCCCTTCGTGGTCCGCTGGGGGTGGGCCACGGCCTCGTGCAGGGCCACGCGCTGGAGGAGGTCCGGGAGGTTGCAGCCGCACCTGGCGTACTCGCGTCGTAGTGCCTCGCACTGCGGGCAGCCGCGCTTCACGGGACCACCGTCACGTTATCGGCGGCGGTCGACCACTCGATGCCGGACTTCGACTTGATGAACGCCACCCGTACGTACCGCTCGCTCCCCGACTTGTCCTTGACCTTCTCGTGGACCACGGCCGTAAGTTCGCCTTCGCCCTTGGACGCGATATCGCGCACCGTGTGACCGATCCGCGGGTCTCTCTCATGAAAGAAGGCGTCGAGCGTGCTCATGAGGACTGCTCCTCAGACTGGAGGTGGAAGGCGGCTTCGGCCCGACGGGGGACGTGGGGAGGGAGCCGCCGCTCTTGGGGGCTGCCGCCGGACGTGGGGACCTTGGCCCGTGCGGCAGCATGTGACCAGTGAACGACGATCAGTTACCGTCTCCCAGAGCGGAGTTCAGGCGTTTCCCAGGCATTTTGCACGCATTAGTGGCCTGACCTGCGGCGATACCTTCGGGGAGTGAGGTCGTCATGACGGTCAGACGCAGGCGCTTAGCGGAGCGGCGGACAACGCTGGGCTACTCTCAAGAGGAGTTCGCCGAACTGCTCCGCGTCGCTCCTTCTACGGTGGTGCGCTGGGAGAACGGTAGGGGCACACCGCGGCCCTACCAGCGGCCAAAGATCGCGAGGCTCCTGAAGGTCAACCCCTCAGAGCTCGACACCCTCCTGAACTGCGATGTCCCATCTGCCAGTCCGGCGGCCCCCGAAGCCCTCCTAGCCCCTGGTGATGCTGACGACATGAAGCGCCGCGATGTCCTGGGCCTGCTTGCCATAACCGGAGCGCTGATCACACTTCCGGGCGACGACGTCGAGCCCAACGTTCGAGGGCGCATGGCCGCCTCGCTGCTCGAGAGGGGCCCTGAGCTGAACCGTCAGCTCTGGAGCGTCTTCTCCCTGTCGGACTCAAAACAGGCCGTCTACCCCCCGGTGCAACAGCACCTTGGCCGCCTTGCCAAGGGCCTGGAGGAAAGCCAGACCGAGGGATCACGCAAGCAGCTCTGCACACTCGTCGGAGACCTCTACCAGCTCGCCGGGGAGATCTTCTTCGACGGCAACCAGTACACGGAGGCGGCTCACTGCTACATGCTCGCGGCCAGTGCCGCGAAGGAGGCCGGGAGCTTCGACCTGTGGGCATGCGCGATGACGCGCCATGCATTCATCGAGCTGTACGAACGCCGGTTCGCCGTGGCTGCGCCCATACTGTCGGCCGCCTCGCAGGTCGCCCGAAGAGGCGACAGTCACCTGTCCACGCGGTACTGGGTGGCAGCCGTCCAGGCGGAGGCGTACGCCGGCCTCGGCGACCTCGATTCCTGCAAGCGCGCCTTGGAACTGGCCGACCAGGTGCACGCCCTGGGGCACGAGAACCGTAACAGCGGGTGGCTGCGCTTCGACGGGTCGCGGCTCGCAGAGGAACGCGGAACGTGCTACCTCCAACTCGGCCGCCCCGACCTCGCCGAAGAGGCGCTGACGACAGCCCTGGAACAGAAACTGTCCCTGCGGCGCCGCGGGGCCGTCCTGGCACAACTCGCAGCACTCGGCGCCCAACGGGGCGACGTCGACCACGTCATGCAGTACAGCAACGCCGCGCTCGCGCTTGCGGATCAGACCGGCTCGGGTTTCATCGGGAAGAAGCGCAAAGGGCTCCAGGCGCGCCTTGCCCCGCTGATGGGCGATGGACGAGTCTCAGACCTACACCACCAGATCTCGGCGCTTTCCGGTGCCGCCTGACGACAAGGACGACTGCATGAGCGACGACGGCCGGATCTTCCGTGAGGCGTGGATCGCCGGCGTGAAGCAGCACTACCCGGGCGAGCCGAAGCCCAGCTACATCACCCCGTGGGGAGAGACCCCGGAGTGGGAGCGGCAGGCCGCCGCTGCCGTCTGCGTCCAGGTGCGCGACTTCATCCAGATCAGCGACGGGCACACGGCCAAGCTCACTCGGGAGCAGAAGGGCCGGTTCGTCGCGACGTGCTGGATCGCCCAGATCCACAAGCACATCGAGAACCCGAAGCCGGGCTACGTCGCCGACTGGGACACCCTGCCCGAGTGGCAGCGTGAGACGGACGCCGACATCTTCGAGCACATCGAGCAGACCGCCTGACATAGAGGTGTGCGGCCCCACTCCTCCCGACGGCGGGGGAGTGGGGCGGAGTGGGGAAATCCGCCGGGCACGGCGGACGAGGCAACGCGCGCCTCAGTACCTGAGGCGCGACAGGTACGTGTAACTGGTGAGCGCGCTCGCGAACGGATCCGGTGGCGAGTCGTGTTCGACCAGCCACTGCTTCACACCGCCCTTTCGGGCCGTGTCGAACATCGACGGGAAGTCGAGGATGCCGGAGCCGACGTCGGCGAAGTCGCCGTTCGGGGCCATGTCCTTGACGTGCAGGGCGGGGAAGCGGTGCGGCTCGCGCACGAAGAGCGAGCGTGGATCGGCCCCGCCCTTCGCCGCCCAGTACAGATCCAGCTCGAAGGCCACCAGATCGGGGTCGGTCTCCTGAAGCAGGATCTCGTACAGATTCTCGCCCTCGACGACCTGGTGATCGAGGCCGTGGTTGTGGAAGAGCAGCGGCCCGAGACCGGATTCGCGGGCGGCGAGCCCGGCCTTGTTGAACTCCCTTGCCGCTTCCCGGAATCCGGCCGGATTGTGCATCGCCCCGGGCAGGCTCGGCACCACGATCCACCGCGCGCCGAGCGTATGGATGTCCTCCAGCGCCTGGGGCAGACCGCTGCCCCTGACGATGTCGTAGCCGACATGTTCGAGTACCGCCTTGAGGCGGGTCTCGTCCAGCATGCTCCGGATCGCCGCCGCGCTGTTGCCGTGCCGGCCGCTGACTCCGACGGTCGCGTACCCGATCTCGGAGAGGCGGGCGAGCGTCCCCTTGAAGTCCTGCGCCAGGGGTGTGCGCATCGTGTAGAGGTGCATGCCGAGGCCGGACGGCGGGATGCGCCGCCGGCAGCTGCCGCTCTCGGCGGCGGACGCGGTACCGCTCATGGCTGCCGCCGCCGCGGCGGCGCCCAAGGCCGTGCACAGGAACGCGCGTCGTGTGCCGTCCATGTCTGCTCCCCTCTCAACTCACGGTGATCCGGACGTAGGAGGACGTCGTATCGCCGTTGTTGTCGGTGACGGTCAGGTGGGCGGTGTACGCACCGGGGCGGGCATAGGTGTGCGCCGCCGTCGCTCCCTCCGGAGCGGTGGGCTTGGAGTTGTCGCCGAAGTCCCAGTGGTGCGAGGCGATGGTGCGGCCCGGCAGCGGCCTGACCGTGCTCGCCAGCTGTACGGCCAGCGGCGCCGTCCCGGTCGAAGGTGTCGCCGTCAGCGAGACCTTGGTCGACGGGTGCTTCTCGACGCCCCGCCCGTTGAAGTGCAGCCAGTCCAGGGCGAACAGGTCCGGCTTCTCCGCGGACCACTGCGGATTTGTGAAGACCGCGTACAGCTTCACGGTCCCGCCCGGATTCACCAAAGCGGTCGTCGGCGAGACGACATTGCCCCAGTCCCCGGTGTTCGGGATCGTCACCTTGCCCAGCAGTGGGCCCGTCGGCGAACCGGCGCGGAATTCGACATCCCCGCCGAGCCCGCCCGACGCCACTCCGACCGTCACCGAATCGATCCCCTTGAGATGCACGGGATCGAAGCTGATCCAGTCGCCGTCCTCGATCTCGGCCAGCCGCTTCCCGCCCGAGGCGTCGGCGCGGGTCGCCACGATCGCCCCTGCATGGGCGCCGCCCGTGGCCGTGAAGTGTTCGGCCTCGCGGTAGGTCGTACGCAGCGTCAGCGAGCTGGATCCGGTGAGCGCGGGCACGCCCGGGGCGCCCTTGTCCTCGTACTGGGCGCTGATCCCGTAGTACAGATTCTGGCCGGGACCGTGGCTGTCGCCCGCGTCGGTCACGATCTCGCCCGTGCAGCCGGTGTAGTTGTCCAGCGGGTGCAGATGGCTGTCATGGCCGAGCTGCGACTGGACGACCACCCGTGAGCAGTCGATCCGCCGCCCGTCCTCCTTGTCGGTGACCTTGATGGTGAAGGGGATGGTGTCGCCGAAGCTGAACATCCCGCCGTTCGGGGGCTGTTGAACGGTCACCACCGGCCGGGTGTTGCCGACGGTGATGTCCTGGACGGCGAGGCCCGTCAGATCCCCGGGCCCGCTGACCGTGAGCCGGGCGGTGAAGCGCCCCTTGGTCCGGTAGACATGGGTCGGGTTCGCCTCGGTCGAGTCGGTCGTGCCGTTCCCGTCGAAGTCCCAGGCGTACGTCACCGGCTTGCCGCCCGGCAGTCCGGAGCCCGCGCTGGAGAACTTCACGGTCAGCGGCACCGAGCCCGTGTCGGGCGCGGCCGTGACCTTGGCGTCGGGAAGCCGGCCGTCGCCGACGTAGTCGATGCGGTAGATGCCCGAGCCCTCGTTGCTGCCGCCCCGGCCGGTACCGCTGCCGAGCCCGAAGTCGATGACGTACAGCGCTCCGTCGGGTCCGAAGTCGGCGTCGAAGGGCTGGTTCCACTTCATGTCGCCGAATATGGAGTTGATCGACTGCAGATCGCCCGCCTTCGCCGGCGCGAACCGCGGGTCGGTGAAGGTCTGGTCGTGCTGCTGGATGGAGAAGGACTTGAAGTATCCGCGGGTCAGTTCGTAGTTCAGCCACTTCCCCTCGAAGTACTCGGGGAACTTGGTGCGGTAGGTGTTCGCCGGGTCGTAGTCGTAGACCGGGCCGCTCATCGGCCCGCCCCCGCCCGTGCCCAGCTCGGGGAACTCCGCGGACGCGGAATACGCGTACCAGACCGTGGCGGGCTGAGCGGGCGGCAGCTCGGTCAGGCCCGTGTTGTTGGGCGAGTCGTTGGCCAGCTTCGCGCAGTCGAACTTCGGGCCCGAGGTCTTGGTCGTGAAGTTGTAGTCGTTGAAGGGGGTGTTGTTGCCGATGCAGTACGGCCAGCCGAAGTTGCCCGCCTTGGTGATACGGGTGTACTCGACGGTGCCCTCGGGACCGCGGTCCGGCTTGGCGGCGCGGGCGTCGGGTCCGTAGTCAGCGACCAGCAGCGCGCCGCTCAGCGGATCGGTGGTGATCCGGAACGGGTTGCGCATCCCCATCGCGTAGACCTCGGGGCGCGTCTTCCCGGTGCCGGGTGCGAAGAGATTGCCCTCGGGGACGCTGTACGTACCGTCGTCCTTGGGCGTGATCCGCAGGATCTTGCCGCGCAAATCGTTGGTGTTGCCCGCGGTGCCCTGGGCGTCCCAGGCGCGGCGTCCCTCGCCCTCGTCGATCGGTGCGAAGCCGTCCGAGGCGAAGGGATCGGTGTTGTCGCCGGTCGCGACGTAGAGATTGCCGCTCTTGTCGAAGGTGATCGAGCCGGCCATATGGGAGTTGGCGCGGCCTTCGCCCCGCCAGGTGGGGATGGCCAGCAGCCGCTTCTCGGAGGCGGGGGCGATCGTATTGCCGGTCACCGTGAAACGGGAGAGGTTGATGCGTTTCTCGGTCTTGTCGGAGTTCAGCAGATAGAGCCAGTTGTTCTTCCCGAAGTCCGGGTCGAGCGCGAGGCCGAGGAGTCCGTCGGACTGGCTCGTCATCTCGGGCGTGTACGCGAAGTCCAGCGCGGTGGTGACCTTCAGCGTCTGCTGGTCGATCACCTTGACCTTGCCGGTGCGCTGAATGAAGAAGACCCGGCGGTCGGGCGCGACGGCGATCTCGAAGGGGTCGGCGAGATCACTCGTGGCCAGTGGAGTGCGCTGGAAGGCACCGGTCCTGGTCGCGGTGCAGTCGCCGGGCTTGTTGCCCGCGGCCCACTGGATTCCGCCGAGGATGTGCTTGAGGAAACCCTCTTCCTGGAAGGCGGACTTGGCGTGGCCGCCTGCGGTGAACCAGGAGCGTCCGCCGTCGTAGTTCTGGCACCAGGACCACGGGTGGTCGACACCCTCGTCGAGACCGGTGACGCCGTCCCGCACCTTGATCTGGGCGAGGGTGTGCACCTTTCCAGTCGGATTGGTGCGCCAGTTGTACCACTCCTCCGTACGCTCCCAGAGCTCGGGCAGCCCGATGGTGGAGGGATGGGCGTGGTCGAGCACCTTGATCCGCCCGGTCTGCACGGCGGGGTGCTGGTCGAAGATCGCGCCGACCAGGCCCTCGTACCAGCCCCAGTCGCGCTCGCTCGCGGACGCGGCATGCAGACCGACCCATCCGCCGCCGGCCCGGATGTACTTCTGGAGCGCGGCGCGCTGCTCGGCGTTGAGCAGATCGCCCTTCTCCGGCGTGGAGTTGGTGTTGTTGAAGACGATCGCCTGGAAGCGTGCGAGGTTCGTGTCGCTGAACGCAGCGGCGTCGTCGGTGGCTTCGACCTCGAAGCCGTTCTCGCTGCCGAGCTTCTTGATCGCGTCGATCCCCGCGGGGATGGAGTCGTGGTAGAAGTTCGTGACCTTGGAGAAGACCAGGACGCGGAAGGACGCTGCCTGGGCGTGGGGCGGTAAGGCGACGGCGAGTGCCAGGACGAGCGCCAGCAGGGTGGTCAGGACGGTGACGGGGGAGAGAACTATTCGGCCGAGCCGAGCTCTTGGGCCTCTTCGGCTGCTTCGACTACTCATTGCGCTCCCGGTGCTGTGGGCGGACCGCGATGTAGAAAGCGCTTTCTGAATACGTCGCACAGCGTAGGTCCCGCTCCACAGGGGGTCAATGGGTCGGAAGCGCCGGCTGTGGCAGCGGCGGGGCGGCTGTGACAGCGGCCCCGCGAGTGTCAGTGCAGCGTCGTACCGTCTTCGTATGGCCACTGCCGACGACGTACGCAGACTTGCGCTCTCGCTGCCCGGGGCGATGGAGAAGCTCGCCTGGGGCATGCCGACGTTCCGTCTGGAGAGCGGGGGGAAGATCTTCGCCTCACTCGACGACGACGACAGGGCGATGGGTGTGAAGTGCCCGAAGGAGGACCGGGATGAGCTGATCGCCTCGGAGCCGGAGAAGTTCTTCATGCGGGCGGGGCACGACGACAACTACGCGTGGTTGCGGGTGCGGTTGGGGGCGCTGGAGGACGACGAGGAGCTGTACGCGATCCTGCTCGACTCGTGGCGGCAGGCGGTGCCGCGGAGGTTGTTGGACGCGCATCCGGACTTGGCGGGTCCGCGGACGCCTTGAGGGGCGGGCGGCGCGGGTCGCCTGCGGCGGGCTTGGCGGGCGTGGCTCCTGCGGCGGGCGTTGCCCCCACCCAGCCCTCCTCCCACGGTCTGGCGGCCGTGGGAGGTACCCCCATCCCGTAACTGGGGCTCCGCCCCGGACCCCGCACCTCAAACGCCGGCGGGGCTGGACAGGACACCCCTACCGCGTACCTCCCGGCAGAAACGCCGTGATCCGCTCCCTCAATCCCCGCGCGTCCAGGCCGTGCGCCGCCAGGTGCTCGTCCATCTGACCGTAGCGGCGCAATTCCTGGCGGGCCACGCCCAGGCCGAGCACCCGGTGCGGGATGTCCACGAGGGCGTCGTTCGCGGCGGTCGTGGACGTGCCCGCCAGGTACGGCTCGACCAGGACGACGTCCGCCGCCCCCACCGCGCCGACCGCGGTGCGGAGGGTCGCCGCGTCGAAGGGGCGCACAGTCGTCGCGTACAGCACCGTCACGTCCAGCCCCTCCGTCGCCGCGAGGACGTTGTCCAGCATCGGTCCGACCGCGATCACGACCCCGCCGGTCCCCTCGCGCACCGTGAGGAACCTCGAACCGTCGACCGGGAGTGCCTGCGCGTTGGACTGCAGCGACAGTCGTACGTACACCCGGTCGTCCCCGGCCGCCGCCTGCCGCAGCAGTGCCTCGGCCTCGTCCGGGTGGCCCGGCACATGGACCGTCCAGCCGTCGAGGGTGTCAAGCAGGGCCACATCGCCCGGTGACATATGGGTGAAACCTCCCGCCGGCCAGTCGTACGACCCGCCCGCGCTCACCAGCACCCCGCCCACCCCCTGGTGGCCGAGGTCCAGCTTCACCTGCTCGAAGGGGCGCTCGACGAGGAAGCTGGCGAACGTGTGCATGATCGGCCGCATCCCCGTGAGCGCCATACCGCCGCCCACGCCGAGCAGCAGTTGCTCCCGGATCCCCACATTGATCACCCGGTCCCGGTGTCGTCGCTCCGCCGGGATGAAGCCGTCCCTGCTGATCTCGGCGAGTACGAGGGCGAGCCGCGGGTCCTCGTCCAGCAGTCGCGTCGTCGTGGAGATGAACCGGTCGCGCATGGTGTCCATGATCAAAGTCCCCTTGTTGAGATGTGAGAGTTCAGGCGTTCTTGGGCTCGACGCGGGCGACGACGGCCCGTGCCCGCCCCGGATGCGGTGCGCTGAACGCGGCGTACAGGGCCTCGTGGTCCCGGCCGTCGACGGTCTCGGCCGACCATCCGGCGGCCTCGAAGCGGGACGCGATCCCACCCGGCCAGCCGTAGCTCGCGGAGGAGTTGTCGATCACCAGCGTGTGCAGCTGGTCGAGCCCGGCGGGACCGGCGTAGGCGATGGCCTCGTGGTTGCTGCCCTCGTCCAGCTCGGCGTCCCCGATCAGCACCCACACCCGCGGGTCGGTCAGCCCGCGGGCCCGCAGCCCGAGCGTGGTCCCCACGGCCAGCGGCAGCCCGTGCCCGAGCGATCCGCTGCCGATCTCGGCGCCCGGTACGAGTACCCGGTCGGGGTGATGGCCGAGAGGGGAGTCGTACGAGCCGAAGCCCGGCAGCCACTCCTCGGGGAAGAAGCCCTTGGCGGCGAGGACGGCGTAGTACGCCATGGGCCCGTGGCCCTTGGAGAGCAGGAAGCGGTCCCGGCTGGGCGCGTCGACGGTCGCAGGCGTGACCCGCAGTACCCGGTCGTAGAGGACCCACAACGCGTCGAGCGTGGAGGTCGCGGCGGGCCCGTGCTTCTCGTCGCCCGTCATCAGGGCCATCAGCCGGTGCAGATTCTGGACGTCGTGGTCGGAGGTGACCGCTGTGTTTGTCATGGCACACACCGTGCAACCTCAAGTTTGATTGAGGTCAAGTGTGATCGGGATCGCAATCCGGGGCGCGCTCGGAGCGACCCGTTGGCGGCGCGGAAAGCGGTTCGTGACCACCGGTCGAAGTGCGGTATTGTTCTCATGCGCGTTCGGCCGGGGGAAACCCCAGGTCAGACGGGCATCGGGACGTGGCGCAGCTTGGTAGCGCACTTGACTGGGGGTCAAGGGGTCGCAGGTTCAAATCCTGTCGTCCCGACCAGCGTTTACGCAGGTCGGAGGTCGTATCGGAGTCATCCGATACGACCTCTCCGCATGTCCGTGGGCTTAGCATCAGTTCCTGGCATGGACATAGTCATCAGCTGGGACCTGGCCGCGCTCGCCGCGGCAGCCGCACTCGTCGGCTTCTCCAAGACCGCCGTGAGCGGTGCGAACACCGTCAGCCTCGCGATCTTCGCGGCGGTCCTGCCTGCGCGCGAGTCCACGGGCGTGCTGCTGCCCGTACTGATCGTCGGTGACGTGGTCGCCGTACTCACCTACCGCAGGCACACCCACTGGCCGACCCTGCTGCGACTGTTTCCCGCGGTCGCCGCCGGTGTGGTCGTCGGGACAGTGTTCATGTTCTGGGCCGACGACGACGTCGTACGCACGTCGATCGGGGCGATCCTGCTGCTGATGGCCGCGGCCACCGTGTGGCGCAGACGGCCGGGGGCGGACGAGGCGCTCACCTCGCTGGAAGGCCGGCGAGGTCGGCTGAAGGCACGCTCGTACGGGGTGCTCGGCGGATTCACCACGATGGTTGCCAACGCGGGCGGGCCCGTCATGTCGCTGTATCTGATCTCCGCGGGCTTCCGGAAGCTCGGCTTCCTGGGGACTTCGGCGTGGTTCTTCCTGATCGTCAACACCTCGAAGGTGCCGTTCAGCGTTGGCCTCGGTCTGATCGACGGGCGCTCGCTCCTGCTGGATGCGGTGCCGGCTCTATTCGTGCTGCCCGGAGCGTTCATCGGGAAGGCATGTGTGGACCGGATCGACCAGCGGCTCTTCGAGCGGCTGGTCATCGCGGCGACGGTGCTCGGCGGTCTGCAACTCCTGCTGTTCTAGCGGGTCCAGAACGGCAGCGGCGGGCGGGCGCCCTATCGGGCGCGGCGGGGCTGGGGCACGATGGCCGGACGAACAAGCGTGCCCACTGTCCAGAATCCTTCCGGCCCGGAGTCATCTGGAGGCGCTGCGTGGCGAGCAACGATCACGCCAGGCTCGACGAGCTGCAACGCGATCCCTATCCGCTCTACGCGAGGGCGCGCAGGACCGAGGGCCTGACCTTCGTTCCCGAGCTCGATGCCTGGCTGGTCGCGCGGGACGCCGATGTACGGGAAGTCCTGCGGCGGCCCGAGGAGTTCTCGTCCGTCCGCGCCCTGCTCCCCGATGTGATGCCCTCGCCCGCCGCCCTGGAGGTGCTGTCCAAGGGCTTCGGCAAGCGGCCCACCGTCGTCTCCACGGACGGCCCCGCACATCAGCGCCACCGTGCCCCGCTCAACAGCGGTCTGTCCGCGGGCCGGATCGCGGCGCTCGTCCCGTACGCCGCCGAGCGCGCGGAGGAGCTCGTCGACGGCTTCGCGGAGGACGGCGGCGTCGAGTTGATGGGGGCGTACGCGCGCCGCTTACCCGGCCAGGTCATAGGGCGGCTGATCGGCTTCGACCCGGCGGATGTGCCGCTCGCCGTGCACGGCGGCTACCGTGCCGAGGAGCTGTTGTTCCGGCCGCTGGAGCCGGAGGCGCAGGTCGGCGTGGCCGAAGACGTCGTCGCGATGCAGCGGCTGCTGGACGAGTACATACGCGACCGGCGCCGGAGCCCGCGCGACGATCTGCTGTCCGGGATGGTCGCCGCGCTCGCTCCCGGCAGCGGCGAACTCACCCTCGACCAGCGCCACGAGCTGGTGTCCAACCTCCAGAACTTCCTGATCGCCGGGCATCTGACCACCACGGCTCTCATCGGCTCGACACTGCTGCACCTGCTGAGCGACCGGCGGCAGTGGGAACTGATCTGCACGGACCCCGAGTTGATACCGGCCGCCGTCGAGGAAGCTGCGCGCTACGACACCGCGGTTCAGGGCTTCCGCCGCACCACCACCCGGCCGGTCACGATCGCCGGGACCGATCTCCCCGCCGGGGCCACCGTGTTCGTGGCCTACGGATCGGCCAACCGTGACGAGGACCGCTACGACCGGCCCGACGTCTTCGACATTACCCGGCCTCTCTCGCGGCAGCATGTGGCCTTCGGCAATGGCACTCACGGCTGCCCGGGATCGCAACTGGCCCGCGAACAACTGCGCCTGACCCTTGAGTTGTTCGAACGCAGGCTGCCCGGCCTGCGGCTCGATGTGGACCGGCTGCCGGTCGTGATGAGGCCGACGCTCATCCACCGCTCGCCCGAAGCTCTCCACCTCGTCTGGTGAGCTGATCGATCCGGAACAGAAAACGGTGTCCGCAACGCGATCTCTGGGCGAAGTAGGCGCAGCGGGAGGGGAGCCGCTCAGCCGAGTCGCAGCAGGACGGGGCCCCTCAGCCGCGCCGCAGCAGATAGGTGTCCATGATCCAGCCCTTGCGGGCCCGTGCCTCGGCCCGCAGGTCCTCGATCCGCCCGGACACCTCAGCAAGCCGCCCCGACACCAGGATCTCGTCCGGCGTGCCCACGTAGGCGCCCCAGTAGATGAACAGATCCTGGTCGAGATGGCGGGTGAAGGCCTGCCGCGCGTCGAGCATCACCACCACGTCGTCCACACCCTCGGGCCAGCCCTCGGCGAGCCGCCGGCCCGTGGTGATCTGCACTGGGCGGCCCACCCGGTTCAGACCGGTGCGGTGTCTGGCAAGCAGCGCCGAGACACTGCTGATGCCCGGCACCACCTCGTGCTCGAAGGCGACCGTGTCCCGTTCGAGGATCTCCTCCAGGATGGCGATGGTGGAGTCGTACAGCGCGGGATCGCCCCACACCAGGAACGCGCCGCACTCGTCCTCGCCCAGCTCCTCGGCGATGAACCGCTCGTACAGATCGGCACGGCGGCTGCGCCAGTCGTCGACAGCAGGGGAGTAGTCCGATGTTTCCCGGTCCCGCTCCGGATCGCGCGCCTCGATCAGACGGTACGAGGGGTTCTCGACATGGGCGTCGAGAATGTCCCGCCGCAGCCGCGTCAGATCCGACTTCTCCTCGCCCTTGTCGAGGATGAAGAACGCATCCGCCTTGTTCAGCGCCTTGACCGCCTGCAGGGTCAGCTGGTCGGGATCGCCCGCCCCGATGCCGATCACATAGATCTTTCTCACCCCGTCGAGTCTGCCCCATCCGGCTGATCGCGAGACCTACCGGGGCCGCCGGTCGCGGCATATCCTCCGACCATGCGTGTCGCACTCTTCGTCACCTGCGTCAACGACGCGGTGTATCCGGCCACGGGCATCGCGACCGTCAGACTCCTGGAGCGGCTCGGGGTGGAGGTGGACTTCCCGGCCGCGCAGACCTGTTGCGGACAGCCGCAGTTCAACACCGGCTACCGGCGGGAGACCGAACCCCTGGTGCGGCGGACCACACGGGCCTTCGAGGGCTGCGACTATGTCGTGACCCCGTCCGGGTCGTGTGCGGCGATGGTGCGGGAGCACTACCCGAAGTTCGGAGAGACGGCGCTGCCGTCCCGTATGTACGAGCTCACAGAGTTCCTGGTCGACGTCCTCGGTGTCACCGATGTCGGCGCCTACTTCCCGCACACCGTCACCTATCACCCCTCCTGCCACGGGCTGCGGGCGCTGGGCCTGGGGGAGCGGCCGCGCAGACTCCTCGAAGCGGTCAAGGGCCTGGAGCTGCGGGAGCTGCCCGGCGCCGAGGAGTGCTGCGGCTTCGGTGGCACCTTTGCCGTCAAGAACCCCGACGTGTCTGCCGCCATGGGCCAGGACAAGGTCCGCAACGCCCTGTCCACCGGCGCCGATGTGCTGTGCGGCGCCGACAACTCCTGTCTGATGCACATCGGCGGCATCCTGCGCCGCCAGGACGCCCCGCAGCGCGCCCTGCACATCGCCGACATCCTCGCCAGTACCGAAGAGGAGCCCCTTCTGTGAGCGGTACGTATCTCGGCATGCCGTCCTTCCCCAGGGCCGCCAGGGACGCCGTCCACGATGTGACGCTGCGCGCCAATCTGCGGCACGCCACCCACACCATCCGCGACAAGCGAGCCAAAGCGGTTGCGGAGCTGGCGGACTGGGCGCAGCTGCGCGAGGCGGGCAAGCAGATCAAGAACCACACGCTCCGCCATCTCGACCGCTATCTGGAGCAGTTGGAGTCGGCGGTCACCGAGGCCGGGGGCACCGTCCACTGGGCCGCCGACGCGGACGAGGCCAACCGCATCGTCGCCGATCTGGTCAAGGCCACGGGAGAGAGCGAGGTCGTCAAGGTCAAGTCCATGGCGACCCAGGAGATCGGCCTCAACGAAGCCCTGGAGGCCGAGGGCATCTCGGCGTACGAGACCGACCTCGCCGAACTCATCGTGCAGCTCGGCCGCGACCGGCCGTCGCACATCCTCGTCCCGGCCATCCACCGTAATCGCGGCGAGATCCGCGACATCTTCCGCAAGAAGATGGGCAGTTGGGGCAGAGCCGCGCCGGAGGGACTGACCGACACCCCCTCCGAACTCGCCGAGGCCGCACGTCTCCACCTCCGTGAGAAGTTCCTCCGCGCCAAGGTCGGCATCTCCGGTGCCAACTTCATGGTCGCCGAGACCGGTACTCTCGTCGTCTTCGAGTCCGAGGGCAACGGCCGGATGTGCCTGACGCTCCCCGAGACCCTGATCTCCGTCGTCGGCATCGAGAAAGTGGTGCCCACCTGGCGCGATCTGGAGGTCTTCCTGCAGACGCTGCCGCGCTCGTCGACCGCCGAGCGCATGAACCCGTACACCTCGATGTGGACCGGCACCGCCGACGCGGACGGACCGCGGACCTTCCATCTGGTCCTGCTCGACAACGGCAGGACCGAGACGCTCGCCGACGAGGTCGGCCGCCAGGCGCTGCGCTGCATCCGCTGCTCCGCCTGCCTGAACGTCTGCCCGGTGTACGAGCGGGCCGGCGGCCATGCGTACGGCTCCGTCTACCCCGGCCCGATCGGCGCCATCCTCAGCCCCCAACTGCGCGGAATCCAGAGCGAGATCGACGCCTCACTGCCCTACGCCTCGTCGCTGTGCGGCGCCTGCTACGAGGTGTGCCCGGTCGCCATCGACATCCCCGAAGTCCTCGTCCACCTCCGCGAGAAGGTCGCGGACCGGGGCGGCAAGGGGCACCGCCTCGAAAAGGCCGCGATCAAGGCGGCGGGGTGGGCCCTCGACCATCCGGCCGCGCTCGCCGCCGGGGAGCGCTTCGCGTCCAGGACCCGCAAGCTGCACCCCAAGAGGCCGCTGGGCGCCGGTGCCTGGACCGCCAACCGCGAACTGCCGGAGCTGCCGGCCCAATCCTTCCGTGCCTGGTGGAAGAAGAACCGCACATGAGCGCCTCACGCGAGCGCATCCTCGCGCGTGTCCGTGCGGCTGTGGCCGACGCCCCCGAGGCGCCCGAGCCAACCCGCGACTACCTGACCACCCACACCCGGGACGATCCGGCCGCGATCCTCGACCTGCTGCACGAAAACCTCGCCGACTACCGGGCGATCGTGCACCGCGCCACCGAGGCCGAGCTGCCCGCTCTCATCGCCGAGTTGCTCACCACGCACGGCGCGCGGTCGGTCGCTGTCCCCGACGGGCTGCCCGCGGCCTGGCTCGACGCCTCGGACGCCGAGCAGCACTCGGACGACGGCCCGCTCACCCCGTACGAACTCGACGCCGTCGACGCCGTGGTGACCGGCTGCGCCCTCGCGATCGCCGAGACCGGCACGATCGTCCTGGACGCGGGCCCAGGACAGGGGCGCCGGGCGCTCACCCTCGTTCCGGATCTGCACATCTGCGTCGTACGGGCCCCTGAGCAGGTCGTCGCATCCGTACCGCAGGCGATGCCGCGCATCGATCCGACCCGCCCGCTGACCTGGATCTCCGGTCCGTCGGCCACCAGCGACATCGAGCTCGACCGGGTCGAGGGCGTCCATGGCCCCCGCACCCTGGAGGTCGTACTGCTACGCGACTGAGGTCAGCCGGGGAGCCTCGGTGCCCGCGTCCACGGGTCCGTCGAGCCGGGCGGCGAGATCCTGTGCCCAGGCCGTCAGACCGGCCACATCGATGGCGTACGGATCGTCGTACGCCGCGATCCGGTCCGCACCCCGCAGGAGCAGGCGCGCGCCGCCCGCCGTGTTGCCGCGGGCGGCGTGCGTGAGCCCCACCGCCAGCTGTGCGAGTCCGCGCCACAGCTCGCGCTCCGCCTCGGGCCCGGTCTTCCAGGCGTCCTCGAAGACCTCATGGGCGTGGAAGGGTTTCCCCCCGTCGAGCAGCCGCTGCGCCTCCGCCAGCGTCTGGCCGGGGGAGCGCACCACGCCCTCGGGCTGCCGTTCCACACCCTGCGTCCCGTACGGGAGCGGGCGCCCCAGTCCGTCGCGCGGCCGTGCGTTGCGTGCGCGCCCCTCGGCGTCGCGGTCCCTGCGTGCCTTGTCCACGCACCGATTGTCCCCCGCCTGTCCCCCGTGCCGCGGTCCGGGCGTCTGGGCCGGGCCTTGGCTCAGGCGTCGGCCCGGGCTGCGGGCCTGGTGTGGGGCAGGAGCAGGCAGCACGCCACCGCGGCGGCCACCGTCGCCACCAGCGTGAAGATCCAGCCATGACGGAAGGCGTCGATCACGGCCGCGCCGTGGGGCCTGCCCAGGACGGCGACCAGGCCCGCCACACCCACCACGCTGCCGGTCTGCCGCGTCATGTTCACCACACCCGAGCCGGTCGAGAAGCTCGCCGGCGGAACTCTGGTGACTGCCGCGCCCACCAGCGTGGGCAGCGTGAGGCAGACCCCTATACCGGTCAGCACCATGCCGGGCAGCAGCCCCCGTACATAGTCGTGGTCATCGACGCTCAGGGCAGCGACCCACCAGCCAAGACCGGCCGCGAACAGCGCACAGCCGGTGGCGGCCACGAGAGCCGCACCGAAGCGCTGCACCAGGATGCCCGCGTACGGGGACAGCAGCGGCACCATGAGCGGCCCGGGGCTGATCGCCAGACCCGTCTGGAGTGCGGACCAGTGCCATACGTTCTGGCACCACAGTGCGGCCGAGAGCAGCATCGCGGCGAACGCCACCGCGAACAGTAGATTCGCCAGCATGGCGGGGCCCATGGCCGGGAGCCGCAGCAGATCCAGCGGGAGAACCGGTGAAGCATGCTTCGCCGAGCGCCGGACGAACAGACTCAGCACGATCACAGCGGTTGCCAGCGTGATCGCCACCGGGCCCGAAGTCCAGCCCCAGTCAGGGGCTTTGACCAGGCCGAGGGCGAGCGTGCCGATTCCGGCGGTGAGCAGCGCCGCGCCGATGAGATCGCCGCGGCCCGCATCCGTACGGCGGCTGGAGGGCGCGATCGCCCGGCGCCCGACGACGACGGTGGCGATGCCGACAGGCAGGTTGATCAGGAAGATCCAGCGCCAGTCCGCCTCGGCGAGCGCCCCGCCGATGACCGGGCCGAGCGCGGCGGCGAGCCCGCTGATCGCCGCCCAGTTGCGCACGGCCGAGACGCGCCGCTCGGGCGGGGCCGCGGCCAGCAGAATGCCGAGCGATGCCGGGATGAGCAGCGCCGCACCGGCCGACTGGGCGACCCGCGCCGCGACGAGGAACCAGACGCTCGGCGCGATGGCGCACAGCACCGAGGCCACGGTGAACACGCTGACGCCCAGCAGATAGGCGCGGCGCGGGCCGTTGCGGTCGGCGAAGCTGCCCGCGGGTACGAGCAGCGCGGCGAACACCACGGCGTACGCATTGAGCACCCAGGACAGCGAGGACAGCGATGCCTCGTCGAAGTGGCTGCTGATGTCCGGGATCGCCACGTTCACGACGAAGAGATCGAGGTTCGACATCGCCACGCCCGCGGCGACGACGGCGAAGATGAGGCGGAAGCGGGTGCGAGCCGTCATGTCATCGACGGTTGGGGCCTGTTGAACCATGGTCTGCACGTCCGATCCCGAGGCATGGTTTGGATGTCAAACTAACTAGACCGGGATGCTAGAGGGAGTGAGTTGGATGTGGCAACCTAGTGACATGAAGGCACGCACCACCGAGGACGGCACGCCCCCCGCACTGGCCCTGGACTCGCGCGGCAGGCCCTGCTCGATCGCCGCCTCACTCCAGGCCGTCGGCGAGAAGTGGTCGCTGCTTGCGGTCCGGGAGATCAGCTTCGGGAATCGCCGCTTCGCCGCGATCGCGCGCAACACCGGTGCTCCCCGCGATGTCCTCACCGCACGTCTGCGTCACCTGGAAGCCGTCGGCGTTCTGGCCCGGCAGCAGTACAGCGAGCACCCTCCCCGTTTCGAGTACCACCTCACCGAGGCGGGACGGGACCTGCTGGTCGTGCTGACCTCCCTGCGCGTGTGGGGGGACCGCTGGCTCGTCGACGAACCCCCCGCGGTCTTCGGCCACTCGTGCGGCGAGGAACTGGACATGGTCCACAGCTGCCGTCACTGCGGGCAGGAGGTCGTGCCGGAGGATCTGCGGCTCGACGTCCGTGCGCCCGGCTGGAATTCGTCCGGACCGGTCGAGTCCCCGGCGGCCCGCTCATCGTCCGAAAGCGCATGACCGCAGGCGGGAGCGCATGACCGCAGGCGGGGCGTCCGGCGGCCCTGCGGGGGTGAGGTAGTGTTCTCTTGCGCGCTCGGCCGGGAAACCGGGAGGAACCGCGCAACGGGACGTGGCGCAGCTTGGTAGCGCACTTGACTGGGGGTCAAGGGGTCGCAGGTTCAAATCCTGTCGTCCCGACTTTTCGAAGTCGCAGAAGAATTCGCAGTGCAAGAGGTCGTGCCGGAGGAATCCGGCACGACCTCTTGCGTTGGTTCAGTCGGTCAAGGCGTAGCCCAGCGCAGCACCGCCCCCAGTCCGCCCGCCGGGCCGTGCATGCCCTGAGGGACCAGCAGCACCTCGGCGTCGGAGGCCGCCGCGGACCGCAGCAGCGCGTCGTCCGCGCGTGCCTGCACCGGCTTGGCGACGCCCATCGCCTGCGCCTGGCCGCGCTGTACGGCAACCTCGTCCACGCCGGGGCCGATCCACACATCGCGACCTGCGTCCGAAGCGTCCTGCGCGAGCAGGAGCGTGGCCACCTGGTGGCTGCGGGCCGCGTCGACGACCGCGGGCACCCCTTCGGCGGCGTCCCCGAGGCCGGTGTCGATAGAGGCTTCTCGGTGCTCGCCTCCCCTGCCGCGTCCGATACGGAAGCGCTCCAGGGCACTCTCGAGCCGGTCGTGTGCGTACGCCTCGCAGGCCTGGGCGATCTGCCGGTCGAGCACGCTCTTGGAGGCGCCCGGTGACCTGCTGCCGTTCCCGGCCTCGACGGTGACGACCTTGATGCGCTCGGGCAGCCGGTTGTGCACGGCCCTGCGCTCGCGGGAGTCGCCGGTCAGCACCAGCAGCTGGGCGCCGCTCTCGGGCCACTGCCGCGCGATCTCGCCAGCGATGATGTCGGCGGTCTCGTTCCAGTTGTTCTCGACCTTGTTCCGGTAGTGCCATTCGTGACGGTCGGCCGGGGTGGTGCGATGCCCCCGGCCCTGCCACTCCTTGCCGGTCGCCTGGCCCAGGCTCTCGCGGTGGTGCGCGTCGCGCAGCTCCAGATCGGCGCCGGTGCGGTCGATGTACGCCACCAGGCAGGGCGGCTCGTCGCCGCGCAGTCCGGCCAGCGGGGCGACGTGGGGCAGGATCGACCAGGTCGCGTCGGTGCCGGCGGGGGAGAGGGCGAGCGGTACGTCGAGCTCGACCTCGGCGCCCGCGGCGAAGAGCGCCCGGCCGGGAGGTGCCCCGGAGACCGGCTCGTGGGTGAGCCTGTCCATCACGGCCCTGACGGTATACGGATCGGCACTCGCGTCGATGAGCTGCGCTGCGACAGAACGCTCACGGAGCCTTTGGATCTTCGCCCCGTCCTCGGTCGCGCGTGTGGTGTCGATGTAGACGGAGGCCCAGGGGCCTGGACGGTCGAAGAGCGGCTTGAGAAAAGCAAGTTCCATGATCTCCCCCATGCTTGGGAGGGTGATTGCTACCAGATTACGACGACGTGCCCAAAGTGCCCCATGGAACCGAGCAAGTTGAGACCGCAACCGATGAACGGCGTGGCCGCGCAGCCGTCCGTCGAACGGGACCACTCGTGGCGCGGAATCCGCTTTGGTTGCAGTGCGTGACGGTTCGGATTGCGAGCGTGTCGGCGCGCTGTTTCGCTGAGGGAGTCCGCTCTACCCGACGTCCAAGGAGTGACGATGAGCGTTGCAGGTGAATCCGGTGGCCGAGTCCGTCAAATGCGCGAGAAGGCCAAGCAGATGAACGAGGCCGCGGAGCGCATGACCGACCCGCAGGAGCGTCAGCGGCTCCAGGAGAAGGCCCGGAAGCTGCAGGAGCAGAGCGAGCAGGAAAGCGGCATGGACACCGGGGACAACTACCCCCAGTAGGTGCCCGCACCACGTGAGCGGCTGGCGGCCTGTCCTTCCGGAAGGTCGCCAGTCGCCGCTTTGTGTGGCGCGCTGCGGGTACCCGGCCACGGAGACCGCAGGGGAGAGGGCGTACGAAAGGACGTGAGCCAGATGAGAGTGGCGTTCCTCATGGCCCCCGAGGGGGTCGAGCAGATCGAGCTGACCGAGCCCTGGCAGGCCGTCGCCGACGCCGGCGGCGAGCCGGAGCTGCTGTCGACGAAGCCCGGCCGTGTGCAGGCCTTCCATCACCTCGACAAGGCCGACACCTTCGCCGTCGACCGGACGGTCGCCGAGAGCGACGCGGAGGACTACGTGGGTCTTGTGCTCCCCGGAGGCGTCGCCAATCCGGACGCGCTGCGCATGGACGAGGCGGCCGTCGCGCTCGTCAAGCGCTTCTTCGGTCTCGCCCTGCCGGTCGCGGCGATCTGCCACGCCCCCTGGACGCTGGTTGAGGCGGATGTGGTCCGCCACAGGACGCTGACCTCGTGGCCCAGTCTGCGGACCGATATCCGCAACGCGGGCGGGACTTGGGTCGACGAGGAGGTCGCGGTCTGCCGCGCCGCCCCCGCCACGCTGATCACGAGCCGTAAGCCGGCCGATCTGAAGGCCTTCTGCTCGACGTTGGTGGCGGAGTTCGGCGGCTGAGCCGAGCGGCCCTTCAGGCGCGAAAACAAGATCGTTAAATGTCACAGAAAGTACCCATTTGCGCACCTGGGGTGATGGGCGCAAGGTGGTTAACGCCGATCCACCCACCGAAGTCGGAAGGACACGTCATGGGTAAGGCAAAGGCCAAGGCCAAGCAGGCCAAGGGTCAGATGAAGGAAACCGCAGGCAAGGCCATGGGCGACCGGGACATGCAGGCGGAAGGCCGTGGCGAGCACATCGCCGGCCAGGCCCAGGAGGCCATGCACAGGACCGCCGACCGGATCAAGAAGCCGACCGGACGGTAGGCCCCTGCTGTGCGGACGGGGGGGGGCGGGGCCCGGCGCCCCCGGCCCCCCCGGAACCCCGC
>NZ_JBEXEX010000054.1:0-46352 GCF_040606445.1 Streptomyces sp. NPDC005408
ACGTAGTCGTAACGCCTGATCATCTCTTCACGTAACGACTGGAGGAAGATCCCGCCGCCCAGCCGCTCGTAGAAGTGGTGCCAGTTGAAGCTGGTCCGTGTCAGTCCCGCGCGCGGGACCTGGCGCGGGCCAGAATCATCGCCCCACCCCCCAGCCCCAGCAGAATCGCCGCGCCCCCGGCGACGTACGACGTGGCCGAACCGCCCCCCGTCTCCGCGAGGTTCTCCTTCGACGGGCCGGAGCCGGACTGCGCCTTCACCCCGCCGCTCGGCTTCGCGGACGGCTTCGGCTCAACCGGTGCCTTCGGCGACTCGCACGTCGCCTCCGCGAGCGTGACCACCCCCGTCACCTCCGCGACGTTCAGCTTGAGCGGGTTCACCGAGACCTTGAGCCGAAGTGCCGTCGCCGCGGCCGTACGCGACGTCGTGTGCGTCTTCGACAGATCGAGCCTGACCTCGCCGACCCCCGGCACCTCGACCCGCGTGGTGCCACCGGTGGAGAGCGTGGTCTTCTTGCCGAGCACCGTCACGTGGCCGAGCAGATTCGACGAGGCGACCGGCTGCCTGCCCGCCTCGCAGACGGCCTTGGACGTGACCTGCTCGACCTCGATGAGCGAGAGCAGCGGAAGGCCGGGGACATGAACGCGGGCGCGCGCGAGGTTGGTGTACCCCTCGGCCCGGTGCCGGTCGGCCGTCGCCTTGGCGGTGGCCACGTCCGCGCGCAGCAGCTGGAGGGGCCTGCCCTGGTCGACCCCGTCCAACTGCACGGTCAGCGCGGTCTTTTCGGCGCTCGCGGGCGCCTGGACCTCGTTGAGTGCGGCTTTGAGCGGGACGCTGACGGTCTTGTTGAGCAGGGAGACATCGAGCCCGGCACGGAGGACGACGGCGCTCGCCCGGCCCTCGCCGCCGCCCCCGGTGGCATGCGCCGGGGCGGCGAGGGCCACGGGTGCTGCGACCAGCGCGGCGGCGGCCGTCGCTGCGGCACAGCGGCGTGCGGGCATGCGGAGGGTGTTGCTGTTCAAGGTGGTGGAACCCCCACAAGAGACACGGCGTCGGCCGCCCCCACGGGGACTCGTGGTGCGGCGGCGACTTGAGACACCGGAATCTTTACGCACTGAGAGTGAACTGACAGACACCTGGCGTGAGTTCATCCCAAAGTGGGGTTTCCGTGCCCATATTCGATTCTTGAGGTACGTCCGTTCCCCTGAGCCCCGCGCGTCACGGCGAAGGGGTCGTGCGCCGGTCGACTTCGCGTGATCGCACGTAAAAGGGATCAACGAACGACGCCCGCCCCGCGTCACGCTCGGTCAACACGGCGATCAGCACGGGGACAGCGTCCGTCAGCCGATCACCCTGCCGTTGAGGACCACCCGGCGCGGCCCCGCCAGCGCCCTGACGTCCGCCCGCGGATCCTCGTCGTACACCACCAGATCCGCCGGTGCGCCCTCCTCGAGGACCGGGCGGCCCAGCCACTGACGCGCACCCCAGGCCGTCGCCGACAGCGCCTCGACCGGCGGGATGCCCGCCTTCACCAGCTCGGCCACCTCCGCCGCCACCAGACCGTGGGCCAGTGAGCCGCCTGCGTCCGTGCCGACGAAGACCGGGATGCCCGCGTCGTAGGCCGCGCGCACGGTGTCGTATCGGCTCTCGTGCAGCCTCCGCATATGGGCGGACCACTTCGGGAACTTGGACTCGGCGCCCGCCGCGAGGTCCGGGAACGTGGCGATGTTGACGAGGGTCGGCACGATGGCGACGCCACGCTCGGCGAACAGCGGGATGGTGTCCTCGGTGAGCCCTGTGGCGTGCTCGATGCAGTCGATGCCCGCCTCGACGAGATCCCGCAGCGAGTCCTCGGCAAAGCAGTGCGCGGTCACCCGGGCGCCCAGCCGGTGCGCCTCCGCGATCGCCGCCTCGACCACGTCCCGCGGCCAGCAGGCGGTCAGGTCCCCGGCGTCCCGGTCGATCCAGTCGCCGACGAGCTTGACCCAGCCGTCGCCGCGCCTGGCCTCCTGGGCGACATAGGCGACCAGGTCCTCCGGCTCGATCTCATGGGCGAAGTTGCGGATGTAGCGGCGGGTGCGCGCGATATGACGGCCCGCTCGGATGATCTTCGGCAGGTCCTCGCGGTCGTCGATCCAGCGGGTGTCGGCCGCGGATCCCGCGTCGCGGATGAGCAGCGTGCCCGCGTCCCGGTCGGTGAGCGCCTGCTTCTCGCTGGTGGCGTCGTCCACCGCGCCATGGTGGTCGAGCCCGACATGGCAGTGCGCGTCGACCAGTCCGGGCAGCACCCAGCCGCTCACGGTGACGGCCTCGGCACGCGGCCTGTCGTACGAGATCCGGCCGTCGACCACCCACAGCTCGTCCCTCACCTCCTCGGGCCCGACGAGCACCCGCCCCTTCACATGCAGCACCACGTGATCGCTCATACGAGCACTGTACGAGGCGTCTGGCCCCGCCCCGAGAACGGCAGTGAACAGTATTTCTCCGGACAGCAAAGTCGGCGTTAATCAAGAATTCAGGAATCTGCTTTATTTCGGGCAGCTTCCCGTATTCGTCTGCCCCCGTTCCGCGATCCTAAACGCCAAGGTTTCGACAGGACCGAAGGCCGTAATTCGGACCGATCTCGCGACGGTTACAGATATGTGACCGACCCCACAAGCGCGCCCGGTTCACCCCTTATTTGCAGGACAAAACACCTGAAATCGCTACCCGTCGGCCACGGCGTCCGCGCACGCGCGATAACACAGTCAGCCGCTTCACCCAACCCCTTCCCTCAATGCATTTTCTGAATTAGCTCGGTAAATTCCCTCGGCATGACCGCCGCACAAGAAGACCTTGTACGAGCCAACCCCCAAAGCGAATTCACGGAGATCGACACCCCACGAGTGGAGGACGGAGCCGCGATCTGGCGCATCGCCCGCGACTCCGAGGTCCTGGACCTCAACTCCTCGTACAGCTACCTGCTGTGGTGTCGGGACTTCGCGGCCACCTCCGTGGTGGCGCGCGGCGCCGACGGCGAGCCCATCGCCTTCGTCACCGGCTATGTACGCCCCGACTGCCCCGAGGCCCTTGTCGTCTGGCAGGTCGCCGTCGACCACGCGCACCGCGGCCGGGGACTGGCCGGTGTGCTGCTCGACGCGCTGACCGCCAGAGTGACCGGCGAGCGCGGGGTGCGGGAGTTCGAGACGACCATCACCCCCGACAACACCGCGTCCGACCGGCTGTTCACCTCGTACGCGAAGCGCCACGGCGCGCAGCTGTCGCGCGAAGTCCTCTTCGACGGCGGGCTGTTCCCCGAGGGATCGCACCAGCCGGAAGTCCTGTACCGCATCGGCCCCTTCTCCGCCTGACCCCCCACATCTGGAGACTGCTGTGACCATCACCCCGCCCGCCCTGAGCGTCTTCGAGACACTGGAGTCGGAGGTGCGCAGCTACTGCCGCGGCTGGCCCGCAGTGTTCGACCGTGCGCAGGGCAGCTACCTCCACGACGAGGACGGCCACACCTACCTCGACTTCTTCGCCGGCGCCGGATCACTCAACTACGGGCACAACAACCCGGTGCTGAAACGCGCGCTGATCGACTACATCGAGCGCGACGGCATCACCCACGGCCTGGACATGGCCACCACGGCCAAGCGCGCCTTCCTGGAGTCGTTCCAGAACGTGGTTCTGCGGCCGCGCGACCTGCCGTACAAGGTCATGTTCCCCGGCCCGACCGGCACCAACGCGGTCGAGTCGGCGCTCAAGCTGGCCCGCAAGGTGAAGGGGCGCGAGTCCGTCGTCTCCTTCACCAACGCCTTCCACGGCATGTCGCTCGGCTCACTCGCCGTCACCGGCAACGCCTTCAAGCGGGCCGGTGCCGGCATCCCGCTGGTGCACGGCACGCCCATGCCGTTCGACAACTACTTCGACGGCCAGGTCCCGGACTTCCTCTGGTTCGAGCGTCTGCTGGAGGACCAGGGCTCCGGGCTCAACAAGCCCGCCGCCGTCATCGTCGAGACCGTGCAGGGCGAGGGCGGCATCAATGTCGCCCGCCCCGAGTGGCTGCGCGCGCTCCAGGACCTGTGCCACCGCCAGGACATGCTGCTGATCGTCGACGACATCCAGATGGGCTGCGGCCGTACCGGCGGCTTCTTCTCCTTCGAGGAGGCGGGCATCACGCCGGACATCGTCACCCTGTCGAAGTCCATCAGCGGCTATGGACTGCCCATGTCCCTCTGCCTGTTCAAGCCGGAGCTGGACATCTGGGAGCCGGGCGAGCACAACGGCACCTTCCGCGGCAACAACCCGGCCTTCGTCACCGCCGCCGCAGCGCTGGAGACCTACTGGGCCGACGGCCAGATGGAGAAGCAGACCCTCGAGCGCGGCCAGCAGGTCGAGCAGGCGCTGCTGGCCATCGTGGGCGAGTGCGCGGAGCCCGGCGTGAGCTTCCGCGGCCGCGGCCTGGTGTGGGGCCTGGAGTTCGAGGACAAGTCGCGCGCCTCGGCCGTGTGCGCCCGCGCCTTCGAGCTGGGGCTGCTGCTCGAGACCTCGGGCCCGGAGAGCGAAGTGGTCAAACTGCTGCCCGCGCTCACGGTCTCGCCCGAAGAGCTCGACGAGGGCCTGCGCATCCTGGCCCGCAGCATCCGCGAGACGGCTTAACCACAGAACAGAAAGGCAGCAACTCACCGTGATCGTCCGATCGTTCAAGGACATCGAGAACACCGAGCGCCATGTGAAGGCCGCGTCCGGCACCTGGGAGAGCAAGCGCATCGTGCTCGCCAAGGAGAGGGTCGGCTTCTCGCTCCACGAGACCACGCTGTACGCGGGTACGGAGACGTCGATGTGGTACGCGAACCACATCGAGGCCGTGCTCTGCGTGCAGGGCGAGGCCGAGCTCACCAACGACGAGACCGGCGAGACCCACTGGATCGAGCCCGGCACGATGTATCTGCTGGACGGCCATGAGCGTCACACCATGCGTCCCAAGACCGACTTCCGCTGTGTCTGCGTCTTCAACCCGCCCGTCACCGGACGGGAGGACCACGACGAGAACGGCGTCTACCCCCTGCTGACCGAGTCCGAGGAGGGCTGAGAGATGACCACCGCCGCTGTACGCGCCGACCTGTACCCGACCCGTGGCGTGGGCGAGGTGACGACCCCGCGCCAGGACCCGGTCGTCTGGTCCTCGCCCGGCGCGCCGGGGCCGATCGTCCCGTCCGCGCTGATGGGCTTCGAGCGCGACGGCTTCCTCACCGTCGACGAGCTCATCACGCAGGACGAGGTCGCGCTCTACCGCTCCGAGTTGGACCGGCTGATCGCCGACCCCGCCGTACGGGCCGACGAGCGCTCGATCATCGAGCCGAAGTCCCAGGACGTCCGCTCGGTCTTCGAGGTCCACAAGCTCAGCGAGGTGTTCGCCTCGCTGGTGCGCGACGAGCGGGTGGTGGGCCGGGCCCGGCAGATCCTCGGTTCCGATGTGTATGTCCACCAGTCCCGGATCAATGTGAAGCCGGGCTTCGGCGCCTCGGGCTTCTACTGGCACTCGGACTTCGAGACCTGGCACGCCGAGGACGGACTGCCGAACATGCGGACCGTCTCGGTCTCGATCGCGCTGACCGAGAACCGCGACACCAACGGCGGCCTGATGATCATGCCTGGATCGCACAAGACGTTCCTGGGCTGCTCGGGTGAGACGCCGAAGGACAACTACAAGAAGTCGCTGCAGATGCAGGACGCCGGCACCCCGTCGGACGGGGCGCTGACCCGGTTCGCAGACCGGCACGGCATCCGGCTCTTCACCGGCAGGGCCGGGTCCGCGACCTGGTTCGACTGCAACTGCATGCACGGCTCCGGGGACAACATCACCCCGTATCCGCGCAGCAATGTCTTCATCGTCTTCAACAGCGTGGAGAACGCTGCGGTGAAGCCCTTCGCGGCGCCTGTGCCGCGGCCGGACTTCATCGGGGCGCGGGACTTCACGCCGGTGCGCTGAGGGCGCGAAAGGGGGCGGGGCCGGTCCGGTGGACCGGCCCCGCCCCCTTTCCGTGTGCGCTCAGTTCGCGCTCAGCGTGGGGTAGTCGATGTAGCCCTTGTCGTCACCGCCGAAGAAGGATGCCGTGTCCGGGGTGTTGTACGGGCCTTCGGCCTTGAGCCTGACCGGCAGGTCCGGGTTGGCCAGGAACAGCGCGCCGAAAGCGAGGATGTCCGCGATCCCGTCCTCGATCAGGCCGAGCGCCGCGTGGTCGGTCGGGCCCTCGGTAACCGGGTTGAGGATCAGGGTGCCGCTGAACCGCTTGCGCAGCTCGAGCGTGACCTCCCGGTACCCCGGGGCCATCTCGACGATGTGCAGATAGCCGATGCCCAGGGGCTCGATCTCGTTGATCAGCGCGGGGTAGACCGCTTCGGTGTCGGTTTCGGCGATGTCGTTGTAGGCGTTGCCGGGAGAGACGCGCAGTCCGGTCCGCTCGGGGCCGATCGCCTCGGCCACAGCCTTGGTCACCTCGACGGCGAAGCGGATGCGGTTCTCGACGGAGCCGCCCCACTCGTCGGTGCGCAGGTTGGTGTTGGGGGCGAGGAACTGGTGGATGAGGTAGCCGTTGGCGCCGTGCAGTTCGACGCCGTCGAAGCCGGCGGCGACGGCGTTGCGGGCCGCCTCGACGAACTCGGCGATGATGCCCGGGATTTCGTCGGCGCCCAGCTCGCGCGGGGCGATGAAGTCCTTGGGTCCCTCGTGCGTGTAGAGCTGCCCCGCGGGGGCGACGGCCGAGGGGGCCACGCTGACCAGTTCCTGGTCCGGCCAGAGCACCGGGTGGCCGATGCGTCCGGCGTGCATGATCTGGGCGAAGATCTTGCCGCCCTTGGCGTGCACGGCGTCGGTGACCTTGCGCCAGGCGGCGACCTGGTCCTCACTGTGCAGGCCCGGAGTGTTCGGGTATCCCTGGCCGAGGACGGAGGGCTGAATGCCCTCGGTGACGATCAGTCCGGCCGAGGCGCGCTGGCTGTAGTACTCGACGGTGGACTCGGTCACGGTGAGGCCGTCGCCGTAGGCGCGGCTGCGGGTCATCGGCGCCATGGCGATGCGGTTCGCGAGCTGTGTGCCGGACAGTTCGATGGGGTCGAACGCGGTGGTCATGGGTGCTCCCAGAGAGTTATATGGTCGGCCAAGCATTTGCGCCGAGTGCCACTGTAGACCATTAATTGGCCGACCAAGGTAAAATTCTTGGAGACACTGTCCACGAGACAGTCGCACCCCTGCCGAGGAGGCCCCGATGACGCCCGAGACCGCGGCCGATCCCGTCTGTACCGAGTCGCTGCCGACCGCCGCGCTCGGCGGACCCGTCAGCCTCGCCTTCTCCCGCGTCGCCCGGCTGCACCGCATGGCGGCGGGCAAGCTGCTGCGCGGAGCCGGGCTCTACCCGGGGCAGGAGCTCGTGATGATGCATCTGTGGGACGCGGGCGCGGTGCGCCAGTCGGAGCTGATCAAGGCCGTCGACCTGGACCCGTCCACCGTGACGAAGATGCTCCAGCGGCTGGAACAGGCAGGACACGTCCGCCGCCGCCCCGACCCCGGCGACCGGCGCGCGGTGCTCGTCGAGGCGACGGAGGAGAGCTGCGCCCTGCACTCCGCGGTGGAGGCGGCCTGGGCGAATCTGGAGGAGTACACGCTCGCCGGGCTCGACCCCGACGAGCGTCGTGAACTGACCCGGCTGCTCGGGAAGGTCGAGGAGAACCTCTGCTTCCAGACCGCGGAGTGCCCGGGCCGGTCTCAGCCGGACAGCACGTCGAGCACCCGGTCCACCTCGGCGGCCGTGTTGTAGAGATGGAAGGCGGCGCGGAGATTGCCCGCCCGCTCCGAGACGACCACTCCCGCATCGGCAAGACCTGGAACCCGGTGGCCGAGCCCCGGCACGGCGACGATGGCCGAGTCGCCGGGCACCGGCCGGTGCCCGAGTTCCGTCAGTCCTGCCCTGAACCGCCGGGCCAGCGCCGTGTCATGCGCGTGCACGGCGTCGATGCCGGTCTCTTCGAGGAGCGCGAGCGACTCCTTGGCCCCGTGGTACGAGAGGAAGGCGGGCGGTTCGTCGAACCGGCGGGCCGAGCGTGCCAGTTCCTCGATCGGCCCGTAGGTGGTGCCCCACAGATCCTCGGCGGCGAAGGTCCCGGCGTGGATCGGCAC
The DNA here is from genome assembly GCF_040606445.1 of Streptomyces sp. NPDC005408. Lineage (NCBI taxonomy): Bacteria > Bacillati > Actinomycetota > Actinomycetes > Kitasatosporales > Streptomycetaceae > Streptomyces > Streptomyces sp. NPDC005408. The sequence goes on from NZ_JBEXEX010000054.1 coordinate 8,158, forward strand.
CAGGGTTGCCTGGGCCTCCTCGGTCATCGTGAGGAACGAGACACCGCGCGGGCAGAGCAGATACTTGAAGCCGCCGGTGACGGTGAGGTCCCAGGCGGCAGCGTCCAGCGGCAGCCAGCCCGCCGACTGACTGGCGTCGACGAGCGTCCGGGCGCCGTGCGCGAGGGCCGCGGCCCGGACGGCAGACAGGTCCGCGATCCGGCCGTCCGAGGACTGCACCGAGGAGAACGCCACCAGTGAGGTCTGCGGACCCACCGCGTCGGCCAGATGCTCCAGCGGGGCGTACCGGAGCTTGAGATCGCCGCGCACGAGGAAGGGCGTGATGACCGAGGCGTACTCCCCCTCCGGGAAGAGGACTTCCGCACCGGGGTGCAGCGAGGACGCGATCAGTCCGACGTGCACGGAGACCGAACCGCCGACGGCCACCCGCCCCTCGTCCACACCGCTCAGCCGGGCGAAGGACTGGCGGGCGGCGGTCACCGCGGACCACTCGCCTGCCCCTCCGGGACGCCCGGCGGCGAGCTCGTCGGCCAGCAACCTCACGGCCGCGACGGTCCGGCGCGGCAGCAGCCCGCAGCTGGAGGTGTTCAGATAGGTCATCTCCGGCGCGAATTCGGCGCCACCCAGGCTCTCCATGAGATCACCCTGCGGTGCCTTCAACCGCAGGTCAATCGCGAATCGTTGAGGGACACCGCTCAGTAACGCCTAAGCATGGGCCCCGGCCTGCGGAACCTCGCAGGAACCGTCCGCGTCGCAGGCCGCCGAGTCCGTGCCGATCGGGGTGATGGCCCGGCCCTGCCACGCCTGCTCCAGCGCCTGGGTGAAGACCTCGGCGGGCTGGCCGCCCGAGACCCCGTAGCGGCGGTCGAGCACGAAGAACGGCACGCCGGTCGCTCCCAGCTCGGCGGCCTCGCGCTCATCCGCCCGTACGTCGTCGGCGTAGGCGTCCTCGTCCGCCAGGACCGCCCGGGCCTCGTCCGCGTCCAGACCCGCCTCGACCGCGAGGTCCACCAGGATCTCGGGGTCGAAGACGGAACGCTCCTCGGCGAAGTTCGCCCGGTAGGCGAGGTCCAGCAGCTCGTCCTGGCGGCCGCGGGCCTTGGCCAGGTGCAGCAGCCGGTGGATGTCGAAGGTATTGCCGTGGTCACGGCCCTCGGTGCGGTAGTCGAGCCCCTCGGAGCGCGCGTTGGAGGCGACGTGCTCCTCCATCGCCTGGGCTTCCTCGATGGTGCGCCCGTACTTCTTCGCCAGCATGGGGACCACCGGGCCCGTCTCGCCCTTCGCGCGGCTCGGGTCGAGCTCGAAGGAGCGGTGCACGAGCTCGATCTCGTCGCGATGGGCGAAGGCCGCGAGCCCCTTCTCGAAGCGGGCCTTCCCGATGTAGCACCAGGGACAGGCGATATCGCTCCAGATCTCGACGCGCATGCTCATTCTCTCCAGGGTCGTGCGGGGGCAGGGCTGTGCGGAGGCATCCTCCGCTGCGAGGTCAACGCGCTGCGGGACCGGCTCATTCCCGCGGTGGCGGAGCGCCCGGAGGTCAGGTCAGTGCTGTCCTGTCGGCGCTCACCGCGGCGGCGACGGCCCGGCTTCGGCTCAGCCGATGAGGAGCCCGCTGGTGCGCCCTGTGATCCTCAGCTGATGCACGGGTGATCCTCAGCTGCCGTCGCGCAGCCCTTCGGGCCAGCCCGCCCGGAACTCGATCCCGTCGAACGTCACCACACAGCCCTCGCCCACCGGGGACTGCGCCAGAAAGCCGACGAGCGCGGCCCCGGCCTGCTCCTCGGTTCCCAGGGCGAAGATCCGTACGAACGTCCACCGCTCGCCGTCCGTCGACGCGTGGAAGGCGAACGCCTTGCCGGTGCGGCTGATCCGCAGCCATGCGCTGTCGCCGTCCACCTCGAAGGAGTTGGCGTCGTCGGAGTGGCCGCGGGTGACGACCGTGCAGATGGTGGGCTTGTCCGGGGAGAGCTCCAGGCAGAGCTTGGCCCACTCCTGTTCGCCGACGTGCAGATAGAGCACGCCTGCGTCGAAGGCCGCGGCGAAGCCGACGGTGACCCGCGCGATGAGCTGGAAGTCGCCCTCCGGCGCACCGAGCAGGCGCGGAGTGTCGGAGGCGGGTTCCAGCGAATCGCCCGTGGGCGGGACGAAACGGTCCTGCCGGGCGCCGGCCCAGCCGGTCAGCGCGCCCTTCTCGTACGACCAGTTGGCATCGGGGCCGTACGGGCGCAACGGGAAGGGGAGTTCGGGCAGTTCGATCTGGTCGCTCACAGCGCTCAGCTTCCCGGAGTCTCCTGGCGGCCGTCCACCCGACGCGGCAGACCGAGCGGGTTGTCGTCGCGCAGCTCGGGCGGCAGCAGTGCCTCGGGCGTCGTCTGGTACGTGACCGGGCGCAGCCAGCGCTCGATCGCCGTGGCACCGACCGAGGTGGAGGTGGAGGTGGTGGCCGGGTAGGGGCCGCCGTGGTGCTGGGCGGGGGCCACCGCGACGCCGGTGGGCCAGCCGCCGACCAGGACGCGGCCCGCGAGCGGGGTGAGTTCGGCGAGCAGCTCGGCTCCCCGGCCCTCGCCCGCGGCCTCACCCTCGGAGAGGTGGAGGGTGGCGGTGAGATTGCCGGGCAGGCGGCCGAGGACCGCGGTGACCTCGGCTTCGGACGCGTAGCGCGCGACGACGGTGACCGGGCCGAAGCACTCTTCGAGCAGCAGGTCGTGCGGGCCTTCGGCGGCCAGCAGCCTGGCCGGTACGGACAGGAAGCCCGCGCTGACGGTGTGCTCGCCGCCCGCGCCGGGCGTGATGGGGGCCTCCACGTCCGGCAGTGCGGCCCTCTCCCGTACGCCGTCGACGAAGGCCGAGCGCATCCGGTGGTCGAGCATCACGCCGGGCTCGGTCTCGCTGACGGCGGCCGTCAGGGACTTCAGCAGCCGGTCGCCCGCGTCACCCGCGGGGGCCAGGACGAAGCCGGGCTTGGTGCAGAACTGGCCCTCCCCCAGGGTCATCGAGCCCGCGAGCCCGGCGCCGAGCTGTTCGGCGTGCTCCCCGGCCGCCGCCTCGGTGACCACGACGGGGTTGAGGGATCCGAGTTCGCCGTGGAAGGGGATGGGCGCGGGCCGTGCGGCCGCGGCGTCGAAGAGGGCACGCCCGCCGCGTACGGATCCGGTGAAGCCGGCGGCCGCGACCAGCGGGTGCCGTACCAGCTCGACGCCCGCCTCGAAGCCGTGCACCAGGACCACGATGTCCTCGGGCAGGCCGACGCGATGGGCGGCCCTGCGCAGGACGGACGCACACAGTTCGGAGGTGCCGGGGTGGTCGGGGTGCGCCTTGACGACGACCGGGCAGCCGGCCGCGAGAGCGCTGGCGGTGTCGCCGCCGGGCACGGAGAAGGCGAGCGGGAAGTTGCTGGCGGCGTAGACGGCGACGACGCCCAGGGGGATCTTGTAGCGGCGCAGGTCCGGCCAGGGCGGCGTACGGCTGCCGTCGGCGTGGTCGATGTGGATGTCGAGATAGGCGCCCTCGTCGACGGCGTCGGCGAAGGCGCGCAACTGGGCGGTGGTGCGGGCGAGTTCACCGGTGAGGCGGGTGGGGCCGAGTGCGGTCTCGGCGTCGGCGGCCTCGATGACGTGCTCGCTCGCCTCGTCGAGCAGGTCGGCGGCGGTGCGCAGCAGGAGCGCGCGTACACTCCGGTCGGCGAGCGCGGGGCGGGCGGCGTGTGCGGAACGGACCGCGCGGTCGATCTCCTCGGCCGTCGACTCCACCGCAACCTGCTCACGCGGGTTCCCGGTTCGGGGGTCGACACTCCAGACTGGTGCTGCTGCCACCGCGGCTTCCTTCCCGGTCTACTGCCACCCATCAGGGGTTTTGTTCGGTATTCTGAACAGCGTTCCTGATGATGAATGTGTGGGGACTCTATTTCCGGGCGTTCTGCGCGGTCAAGAAGGGGCGACGAGCAATGACAACTGCCGATTCCGGTGGGGCACAGGTCAAGTCCGCGGTGCGGACGGTGGAATTGCTCGAGTACTTCGCCGGGCGCCCCGGCATGCACTCCCTCGCCGCCGTCCAGGAGGCCGTCGGCTACCCGAAGTCCAGCCTCTACATGCTGCTGCGCACCCTGGTGGAGCTCGGCTGGGTGGAGACCGACGCGACCGGCACGCGGTACGGCATCGGCGTACGGGCGCTGCTTGTCGGCACCTCCTACATCGACGGCGACGAGGTCGTGGCAGCCGCCCGCCCCACCCTTGACCGGCTCTCCGACGACACCACGGAGACCATCCACCTCGCTCGGCTCGACGGCACCAATGTCGTCTATCTCGCCACCCGCCAGTCGCAGCACTATCTGCGCCCCTTCACCCGCGTCGGCCGCCGACTGCCCGCCCACTCCACCTCGCTGGGCAAGGCGCTGCTCGCCACCCACAGCGACGAGCAGGTGCGCAAGCTGCTGCCCGAGACCATGGCCTCGCTGACCGAGCACACCATCACGGACCGCGAGAAGCTCATCGAGGAGCTGCATCTGATCCGCGAGCAGGGCTATGCGGTGGACCGCGAGGAGAACACCCTCGGGCTGCGCTGCTTCGGAATCGCGATCCCGTACCGCACCCCGGCGCGCGACGCGATCAGCTGCTCGGTGCCAGTGGCCCGGCTCACCCCCGGCCACGAGCAGATGATCAAGGACGCGCTCTTCGACGCCCGCGACCGGCTCACGCTCGCCACCCGGAGACTCTGAATGACACTGCTCATCGCCCTGCGCGAGGTCGTCGACAGCGATGTGCCGGAATTCTTCCGGCACATGAACGACCCCGAGTCGAACCGGATGGCCGCTTTCACCAGTGAGAACGCGGCCGACCGGGCCCTCTTCGACGCCCACTGGGCGAGGATCCGCGCCTCGGACGCCGTCACACGGACCGTGCTCGCCGACGGTGTGGTGGTCGGCCACGCCGCGGTGTACGGGCCGCCCGAGGAGCGTGAGGTCACGTACTTCATCGACCGCGCGTACTGGGGCCGCGGGGTGGCCACCGCCGCTCTGCGCGCGCTGATCGAACTCGTACCGCAGCGTCCGCTGCACGCCCGCGCCGCAGCCGACAACGCGGGCTCGATCCGGGTCCTTCAGAAGTGCGGATTCACCGTCACCGGCAGGGACCGGGGCTACGCGCACGCCCGCGGCGGCGAGACCGACGAGGTGCTCCTCACCCTCGCGGGCTGACGCCCCTCCGCCGCACGGCGGAGAAGGATCGTCGCAGCGCAGGAGGTGCCCGGCTCGCGGAGCCGGGAGCGTAAGCGGCATGAGCCCGCACAGTGTTCCCCGGTCCCGGCCGTTCCCGAAGGCGGGGGCAGGCCCCCGCACCCCCGAGCGCCGGCTTCGCGGCGCACCCGAGCGGCACGGCCCCGCACACCGGGTGCTGCGGGCGCTCGCCATCGCCTCCTGCGTTCCGTATCTCTCGCTCAAGATCGCCTGGATCGCGGGCAGCAGGATCGGCATTCCCGACGGCAGCGGGCTCCTCGAGCACCGCGGTCTGATGGCCGCGGCCAACAGCGTCACCGTCCTGATGGACGGCTCCGTCATCGTGCTGGCGCTGCTGCTCACCCAGGCATGGGGCCGCCGCGTCCCCGCCTGGCTGCTGGCCACGCCCATCTGGATCGCGGGCGGTCTGCTCGCCCCGATCATGGTCGGCTTCCCGGTCCAGCTGCTGACGCACGCTTTCACCGGAGACCGGTTCCCAGGGGCCGGGGACGAGCCGTTCCTGGACGAGTGGGTCTTCGGGGTCGTCTACACGGGCTTCATCGTCCAGGGCCTGGCCCTTGGAACCCTCTTCGTGTTGTACGCAAGGCAGCGCTGGGGCCATGTGTGGCGGGGCCGGGTCTGGGACCTGCCCAGGGCCGCCACCGGGCGGACGCTGAAGGTGACCGCCGTGGCCGCCGCCGTGCTCGGGCTCTTCCCCGCCACGATGCGCCTGCTGTGGGCCTGCGGTGCGACGACCGGTCTCGCCGCGACGCGGATCGAGCAGCGAACGGCCGACTTCTACGTGGTCGAAGGGATCAGCGCCCTGTTCGTGGCCGTCGCCGTGGCCGGAGTGCTGCTGCTCGCCTTCCGCCCGGCCCCGGCACTGCCGCTGAAGGCTCCGCTGGCCATGGCCTGGCTGGGCTCGGGCGCGGTGGGCTGCTGGGGCATCTGGCTGCTGATCGCCGCGGTACTGCCGACGGGTGAAGAAGGCGAGAGGGCATCGGGGTTGATGACTCTGACCTACTCTGTGGGCATGATCGCCGGTCTGCTCGTCGTCACCGGGACCGCCTCGTTCCTGCGGCGGCGCGGCGCGTGAAGAGAGAGCTCGCGGCGTCCGGCCGGGCGCTGTTCGGGATGCGGGCCAGGCTTCGCTGGCTCCATCTGATCCTGGGCGGCGCCCTGTTGATGCCGTACTGGCTCGTCGGCACGGTGATCGTCGCCCCGGTCGTCGGGGCGCAGGGCATGTTCACCAACTCCGTCGCCCTGCAGTTCGGCGCATACGGCATAGCGCTGCCGATAGCCGCGGTGAGCGCGCTCTTCCCGCTCGCCAGACCACTGTCGGTGGCCGTGGCCAAGGCGCTGTGCGGGGTGCCCGCCGAGCGCTTCGCGGAGGGGCCGGCGCGCTCGCGGGCCGCGCGGCTGCGGACCTCGGGCTGGTTCACGCTGCATGTGGGGATCGGCGCGCTGATCAGCGGGGCCACGCTGGCGCTGCCGCCGTTCGCGGTGACGCTGATCCTGCTGCCGCTCTCCGCCGGGCTCCGGGACTGGGTCATGGTCCCCGACTACCTCGACCGCCCCTGGGCACTGGCCCTCTCCCCGTTCGCCGGGATCGCCATGCTGACCGCGCTCGCCGCCTGCGCGGCGGCGGCCGGAGCGCTGCTGGCCCGCCAGGCCCCGGTACTGCTCGGACCCACGCCCGCGGACCGGCTGGAGGCCGCCGAACGCCGGGCCACCGAACTGGCCGAGCGCAACCGTCTCGCCCGCGAGCTGCACGACTCGGTGGGCCACGCCCTGAGCGCCGTCACCCTGCAGGCGGGCGCTGCCCGCAAGGTCCTGGACAGCGATCCGGAGTTCGTACGGGAAGCACTCGCCGCGATCGAGGAGACCACCCGGCGTACGGTCGGCGAACTCGACTCCGTACTGGGCCTGTTGCGCCAGGACGACGACAACAACGCCGCCCGGCTCACCGGGCCGACCCTGGACACCCTGGACGGTCTGCTCGCCCGCAGCGGCGTCCCGGTGTCGCTCACCGCCGACGGCGACCTGGCCGCCGTCCCCGCACCCGTCTCGCGCGAGGCATACCGCATCGTCCAGGAGGGGCTGAGCAACGCCCTGCGCCACGCCGGGGCGTCCCCGGTGAACCTGTGGATCGCCCTGTGCGGCGAGGAGTTGGAGATCACGATGGAGAATCCGCTGCCCGACAGGGCCCGGGTGGTCCGTCCGGGAGGCGGCCGCGGAGTGCGCGGCATCGCCGAGCGGGCCGCGCTGCTGGGCGGACGGGCGCAGGCGGGAGCGCAGGGCGCGGTGTGGCGGCTGTCGGCGCGGCTGCCCCTGGGCGGTGGCCGGTGAGCGCGATCCGGGTCGTCCTCGCGGACGACGAGCGCATGGTCCGCACGGCCCTGCGCGTCATCCTCGACGCCGAGCACGATCTTGAGGTGATCGGCGAGGCGTCGACCGGCGCGGAGGCGGTGTCGGTGGTGCGTGAGCTGCGCCCCGACGTGGTCCTGATGGATGTGCGGATGCCGGAGATCGACGGCATCCGGGCCACCGAGCAGATCCTTGGCACGCTCGACGGGCCGCCGCGGATCGTGGTGGTGACGACCTTCGAGAACGACTCCTATGTGTACGAGGCGCTGCGCGCCGGAGCCGCGGGCTTCTTGCTCAAGCGCGCCGCGGCCGAGGAGCTCGTCCAGGCGGTCCGTCTTGTGGCCCGCAGCGACTCGCTGCTCTTCCCGGCCGCCGTGCGCTCGCTGGCCGCCGAGTACGGCAGCCGCCGGCCCGCTGCTCCCCCGCCGTGGGCGGCCCGGCTGACCGAGCGCGAGGCAGAGGTGCTGCGGCTGATGGCGACGGGGCTGACGAACGCGGAGATCGCCGGGCGGATGGGCGTCGGGCACGCGACGACCAAGACCCATGTGGCCTCGGTCCTGGCGAAGACCGGCGCCAGGGACCGTACGCAGGCGGTGATCGCGGCGTACGAGTCGGGGTTCATCTCGCCGGGCTGAGGCCCGACGGCGGGCACGGAGCGCGGATGAGGATTCTCTGAGAAGCCCGGCGGACCGGAACGGCACGGCCCGCTCGCTCGTCCCTCTCATGGGATGAACAAGACGATCAGGAACGCCGCGGTCTTCTCGCTGCTGCTGGTGCTCGCCCTGCTGATACGGGCGACCTGGGTGCAGGCGTACGAAGCCCGGGCTCTCGCGGACGACGAACACAACCGGCGGAAGACCATCGCGCAGTACGCGCATCCGCTGGGCGACATAATCGTGGCCGGGTCACCGGTCACGGGCTCGAAGAAGACGGAGGGCGGCGACCTCGCCTACAAACGCACCTACACCGACGGCTCGCTCTACGCCGCGGTCACCGGCTACAGCTCGCAGGCGTACGGCGCGACCCAGCTCGAGGGCATCTACAGCCATGTCCTCGACGGCACCGACAGCCGTCTGAAGAATCCGGTCGACGCGCTCACCGGCAAGCAGCAGGAGCCCGGTGACGTGCTCACCACCGTCGACCCGGCCGTCCAGAAGGCGGGCTACGAGGCGCTCGGCGACACCAAGGGCGCGGCCGTCGCCATCGACCCGAAGACCGGGGAGATCCTGGGGATGGTCAGCACTCCCGCGTACGACCCGTCGAAGATCAGCGGGACGACGGACGGCGACGCGTGGAAGAAGCTGCTGGCCGACAAGGACAAGCCTCTGGTCAACCGGGCGCTGCGACAGCCGCTGCCGCCCGGCTCGACCTTCAAGCTGGTGGTCGCGGCGGCGGCACTGGAGGACGGGCTGTACGCGTCTGTGGACACCAGGACGGACAGCCCCGATCCGTACACCCCGCCCGGCACGTCCCGGGTCCTGGAGAACGAGAACAAGTCCGCACCCTGCGAGAACGCGACCCTGCGCACCGCGCTGCAGTACTCCTGCAACAACGTCTTCGGGAAGCTGGCGGTCGACCTCGGCCAGGACAAGGTCCGGGCGATGGCGGAGAAGTTCGGCTTCAACGACACGAAGCAGGACTCCCCGGTGCGGGCCCTGCCGAGTGTGTATCCGACCGGGATGGACAAGCCCTCGACCGCCTACAGCGGCATCGGCCAGTTCGATGTGACCGCGACCCCGATGCAGATGGCCATGGTCTCGGCGGCGATCGCCGACGACGGCGTCATGCAGGCGCCGCACATGGTCTCCAAGGTCGTGGACGCGGACGGCAACACGCTTCAGTCGTACGAGGACGCCGGATCGAAGCGGATCGTCTCCTCGTCGACCGCCGAGCAGCTGCGCAGCGCGATGGTGACGGTGGTGGAGGAGGGCACCGGGACCAATGCCAAGGTCGACGGCGCGGAGGTGGGCGGCAAGACCGGTACCGCCCAGCACGGCGAGAACAACAGCAAGACGCCGTACGCCTGGTTCACCTCCCACGCCAAGGACTCCAGCAGCGGCAAGGAGGTCGCGGTCGCCGTCATGATCGAGGACTCGGGCGCTGCCCGCTCCGAGGTCAGCGGCAACGGTCTTGCCGCGCCCATCGCCCAGAAGATGATGGCCGCGGCTCTGAAGTCGTGACGCCCGAAGCGCTGGCTCCGGATGGCTACTTGGCGCCGAGGAGCTGCTCGACCGGGTCGATCGCGAAGTAGACCGCGAACAGCGCGGCCGTGCCCCAGAGCAGCCAGTGCACGGCACGGGCCTTGCCCAGCACGGCCTTGATGACGACATAGGCGATGAAGCCGGCGCCGATGCCGTTGGTGATGGAGTACGTGAACGGCATGACCGCGATCGTCAGGAAGGCCGGGATGGCGATCTCGTACTGCTCCCAGTCAATGTGGCGCACCTGCGCCATCAGCAGAAAGCCGACGGCGACGAGCGCGGGCGCCGCGGCCTGGGCGGGCACGACCGTGGCGAGCGGTGTGAAGAAGAGGGCGAGGGCGAAGAGGGCGCCGGTGACCAGGGAGGCGAATCCGGTGCGCGCGCCCTCGCCGACGCCGGCGGCCGATTCGATGTACGAGGTGTTGGAGGAGGCGGATGCCGCGCCTCCGGCCACGGCGGCGACGCCGTCGATCAGCAGCACCCGGCCGAGGTTCGGGACCTTACCGTTCTCGTCCAGCAGCCCGGCCTCGTTGGTGATGCCGACGACCGTGCCCATCGTGTCGAAGAAGTCGCTGAGGATCAGCGTGAAGACCAGCAGGACGAGCGTGACGACGCCGATCTGGTCGAAGGCTCCGAAGAGGCTGAAGTTGCCGATGAGTCCGAAGTCGGGCGCGGACACGATGTCGTCGGGCACGGACGGCACGGTCAGGCCCCAGGCGGCCGGCTTGATGTCGGCGATCTCGTTGATGACGATCGCGACGACGGTCATCGCGACGATGGATATGAGAATCGCGCCCTTCACCTTGCGGGCCATGAGCGCGACGGTGAGCAGCACGCCGAGACAGAAGACCAGGACGGGCCAGCCGGAGAGATGACCGCTCGCGCCGAGCTGGACGGGAACGGAGCCGTTGTCGCCGGGTATGCGGGTCGCGAAGCCCGCGTCGATGAAGCCGATGAAGGCGATGAACAGCCCGATGCCGACGCTGATGGCCTGCTTGAGCGAGGACGGAATGGCGTGCATGACGGCCTCGCGCAGCCCGGTGACGACCAGGAGGCAGATGAGGATGCCTTCGAGGACGACCAGGCCCATCGCGTCGGGCCAGCTCATCATCGGCGCGAGCTGGAAGGCGACGACGGCGTTGAGGCCGAGCCCGGCGGCGATGGCGAGCGGGAGATTGCCGCCCAGCCCCATGATCGCGGTCATCACGGCGGCCACCAGGGCGGTCGCGGTGACCAGTTGGGGACCGGAGAGATGGGCGCCGAACTTGTCCTCCGCGTTGCCCAGGATGATCGGATTGAGCACGAGAATGTAGGCCATCGTGAAGAACGTGGCAAAGCCGCCACGGATCTCGCGTGCGAAGGTCGAGCCTCTCGCGCTGATGTGGAAGTACCGGTCGACCTGTGCAGACATGGCTCTCCTCGTGGACGGCAATCCGGCTGGCGGGTAGCTGGATTGTTCCCACGGGAAGAGCGTTTCAGGTTATGCCGGTGTTACTTCCGCACCGGCTCCACCTGCTTCTCATCCGGTTACTTCACATCGGCCCAGCGCTTGATCGTCTCGACCGCCTGCGCCTGTTCGCCGGCCGGGAGCTTGGCGAGCTGCGCCGCGTGGTTCGAGCCGGGCACCACATAGCGGTACGAGTCATGACGGCTCGGGCTGAACTTCTCTGCGCTCCACGGGTCGTTCTCGCCGTAGATGAACATCATCCGCTCGCCGCGGGTCTGCACCCAGCGGTCGACACCCGCGATGGCCGCGTTGTCGTAGGAGCCGCGCATGGCGGCGGGCAGCACCGAGTTCGGCTGGTAGATGTCCGGGTAGCGGCGCACGTCCCGCAGGTGCTTGAACTTCAGATCCGCCCAGCCCAGCTGGGTCGCGGCCTGCCGGTAGTAGGGCCCCGAGCCGTTGGTGCCCAGTGACTCGTCCTGGTAGACGCTGAAGCCGTGCTTCTTCGACCAGTCGTAGAGCTCGTCGTCGCCGGCAGTCTTGGCGTCCGGGACGGTCGGGCAGTTGTCGATCGTGCCGCTCTGCCAGAAGTTCCACACCTGGTCGAGCACCGCGAACTCATAGGCGCGGCCGGTCGTCCCGAGTGTTTCCTCGAAGGTGTCGCCATTCGTCTTGGCGTCCGCCTCGAACTTCGGCAGCAGCGCGTCGCGGCGCACCAGCATCTCGCGCTGTGCGGCATTGAGCGCGGCCCGGCATTCGGGCGTCCCGACCGTCGTGAAGAACCGCTCGTAGCCGCTGTCGTCCCGGTTGTTGGCGTCATTGGGAGCGACGAAGGCGACGACGGCGTCCAGATCGCCGGGGTAGAAGCGCTCGTGGTACGTCGCGGTCATGCCGCCCTTGCTGACGCCCGTGCCCAGCCATCTGCCGCGCTCGATGCCGCGCAGCGCCTGCGTGAGGCGGTGCTCGTCGCTCGCCTCCTGCCAGACGGTCAGCTTCGACCAGTCGTCACCGGCGGCGCCCGCGGGCCGGGACTGGCCGAAGTAGCGGTGCTCGATGGAGACCTGGTTGGCGTCGATCACCTTGGTGAGCTGAGTGGTCGAGGTGGCCAGGGTGTAGCCGCCGGTGTAGAAGACCGTGGGCTTGTCGGCCGCCTTGTGCCAGAGCGTGAGCCGCTGGGTGAAGCTGCCCTCCCAGGGGCGGCTGTGGTCGACGGGCTGCGCGAACGTCAGCGTGTAGTACGGGAATCCTTCCTTCTCGCCGACCGAGACGACCGTCATGCCCGGGATGCGCTCGAGCTGTTCGCGGATGTCGGCGGCTGCCGGGGCTGCGTGCGCCGCGCTCGCGGCACCGGCCCCGGCGAACTGCGCCGTGACCGCCATCAGACCGGCACCGAGCAGCGCGGCGAACCTCGTGTTGCGCACGTTGAGTCCCCTCGTACGGAAGTTGACGGATGGGCGTCGGGGCATCGTATGCCGCCGTGTCGTCCCCCGGACGGCTCAACCTGCGTACGGATCAGGGTTGTTGCCCTGCGCGGCGAGGAACGCGAAGTCGCAGCCGGTGTCCGCCTGGGTGATCTGCTCGCTGTAGAGGGCGCCGTAACCCCGCTCGTACCGCTCGGGCGGCGGCGTCCAGGCGGCCCTGCGCCGCGCCAGCTCCTCGTCCGGTATCTCAAGCCGCAGCGTGCGCGCGGCGACGTCCAGGGTGATCAGGTCGCCGTTCTCGACCAGCGCAAGCGGCCCGCCGATGTGCGACTCGGGCGCGATGTGCAGCACACAGGTGCCGTAGCTGGTGCCGCTCATCCGGGCGTCCGAGATCCGCACCATGTCCCGTACGCCCTGCTTGAGCAGATGGTCGGGCAGTGGCAGCATCCCGTACTCGGGCATGCCGGGGCCGCCCTTGGGGCCCGCGCCCTGGAGCACCAGCACATGGTCGGCGGTGATGCCGAGCTCCGGGTCGTTGATGGTCCGCTGCATGGTCCGGTAGTCGGGGAAGACCACAGCGGGACCGGTGTGTTCGAGGAGCCGGGGATCGGCGGCGATGTGCTTGATGACCGCGCCGTCCGGGCAGAGGTTGCCGCGCAGCACCGCCACTCCGCCCTCGTCGGCGAGGGGGTTGTCGCGCGGGCGGATCACATCGGGATTGTGGACCTGGGCGCCCGCCAGCTGCTCGCGCAGGGTCGGGTGCGCGACGGTGGGCCGGTCCAGATGCAGTACGTCCGTCAACTGTCCGAGAAACGCCGGGAGTCCGCCCGCGAAGTGGAAGTCCTCCATCAGGTACCGGCCGCCGGGCCGGAGGTTGGCCAGCACCGGCACCGTACGGGCGATGCGGTCGAAGTCGTCGAGCGTGAGCCGCACTCCCGAGCGTCCCGCCATGGCGATCAGATGGATCACGGCGTTCGTCGAGCCGCCGAGGGCGAGGACGGTGGCCACCGCGTCCTCGTACGCCTCCCGGGTGAGGATCTTCGACAGCTTCAGGTCCCGGCGCACCAGCTCGACGATCCGGCGGCCGGACGCGGCGGCCATCCGCTCGTGCCCGGAGTCGACGGCCGGGATCGAGGACGCGCCGGGGACGGTGACGCCGAGCGCCTCGGCCGCGGCGGTCAGCGTGGAGGCGGTGCCCATGGTCATACAGGTGCCGGGCGAGCGCGCAAGGCCGTTCTCCAGCTCTGCCAGCTCGGCGTCACCGATGAGACCGGCCCGCTTGTCGTCCCAGTACTTCCACATGTCCGTGCCGGAGCCGAGGACTTCGTTCCGCCAGTGGCCCGGCAGCATCGGCCCCGCCGGGACGAACACGCTGGGCAGATCGGCGCTGGCGGCGCCCATCAGCAGCGCGGGCGTGGACTTGTCGCAACCGCCCATCAGCACCGCGCCGTCCACCGGATACGAGCGCAGCAGTTCTTCCGTCTCCATCGCCAGCATGTTGCGGTAGAGCATCGGGGTCGGCTTCTGGAAGGTCTCGGAGAGCGTGGAGACCGGGAATTCGAGGGGAAAGCCGCCTGCTTGCCAGACGCCGCGCTTGACGGCCTGCGCGCGGTCGCGCAGATGGACATGGCAGGGGTTGATGTCGGACCAGGTGTTGAGGATCGCGACGACCGGCTTGCCGAGGTGTTCCTCGGGCAGATAGCCGAGCTGGCGGGTGCGGGCGCGGTGGCTGAAGGAGCGCAGCCCCTCGGTGCCGTACCACTGGTGGCTGCGCAACTGTTCGGGGCTCAGCTCCTCGGGGTGCGTGTCGGTCATGCGTCCCATCCCGCGACCAGGGCGGCGACCTCGGCGCGCTGTTCCTCGGGCAGGGTGCGGCTGGGCGGGCGCACCTCGCGGCGGCACAGGCCGAGCGAGGCGAGCGCCTCCTTGACGACGGTCACGTTGTTGGCGGACTGGTGGGCCGCGCGCAGTTCCTCGAAGGGCCTGATCCGCTCCCAGACGGCCATGGCGTCCGCGTAGCGGCCCTCGCGCAGCGCGTCGCGCATGGCGAGCGAGACGGACGGGGCGACGTTGACGAGCCCCGAGGTGAAACCGGTGGCGCCTGCGGACCAGTAGGAGGGCGCGTACAGCTCGGCGAGTCCCGCCACCCAGACGAAGCGGTTCAGGCCCGCGTCGCGCGCGAAGGCGGCGAACCTGGCCGCGTCGGGGACCGCGTACTTCACGCCGATGACATTGGGGCACAGGGCGCCGAGTCCGCCCAGTGTCCGGCCCTCGAGGAGGGGGTTGCGGATGTACGGGACGACGCCGAGCCCGGGGACCGCGTCGGCGATCGCCCGGTGGTAGTCGATCCAGCCGTCCTGCGAGACGTACGGGTGCACGGGCTGGTGCACCATCACCAGCTGCGCGCCCGCATCGCGCGCGTGCAGCGCGGCGGCGACGGCCGTGGGCACCTCGTGGCCCACTCCGGCGACGATCGTCGCGGCTCCCGCGGCCTCCTCGGCGGTCAGTTCGACGGCCCGGCGTCGCTCGCCGGGGGTGAGGGCGTAGAACTCCCCGGTGTTGCCGTTCAGGGTGAGGGTGGTGACCCCGGCGTCGATCAGCCGCCGCAGCAGACCGCGTTGGGCCTTCTCGTCGACGGTGCCGTCCGCGGCGAACGGCGTCACCGGGATGGCCACGACATCGGCGAGCGCGGCGCGCAGGGCGGGCAGTGTCTGATCGGTCATGCTTCGTCCTCCTCGGGGAAGGCCCGCCGTACGAAACCGGCGATGTGCTCGTGCAGGGCGCGGGCGGCCCCCTGCGCGTCGCCGCAGGCCGCGAGCCGCAGGATCTCCCGGTGCTCGGCCGCCTCGCGCTCCCAGGAGGGGTCTGCGGCCCAGGCGACGGCCGCGACCAGGGCGGCCTGGTCGCGTACGTCGTCGAGCATCCGGGTCAGCAGCGGATTCCCGCAGGGCAGATAGAGGGCGCGGTGGAACTCCCGGTTGGCCAGGGCCCGTCCGGCCCCGTCGGCGGAGTCGTCGGCCTTCAGCAGCGCGTCCTGGGCGGCTTCCAGGTCCGCCCGGCACTCGACGGTCCGGCGCAGCGCTTCGGGTTCGAGCAGCAGCCGTACGTCGTACACCTCGCGGGCCATGGTGGCGTCGACGGTACGGACGGTGGCGCCCTTGAACTGGCTCATGACGACCAGACCGGTCCCGGCGAGCGTCTTGAGTGCCTCGCGCACAGGGGTCTTGGACACCCCGAACTGCGCGGCCAGTTCGGTCTCGACCAGGGCCTGTCCCGGGTGCAGCCGCCCGGTGAGGATGGCGTGCTTGACCGCGTCCAGGACGTACTGGGTGCGGGAGGGGATGGGGGCCGGAGCGAAGGTCATCGGCGCTCTCTCACGCTCTCATATCTCGCGTCTCATATATGACGTACGAAGTACGACGCGTTGAAGTTAGGCCGCGGCCGGGTCGGCGTCAAGGCCATAAGTAGGTCAACTGCCCGATCCGGTAAGGGCTCCTCAGACCTCACCCTGGCCGTACGAGAAAGGGTTCGAGCATGGGCTGGGCGGCGGGTGCGGTACTGCGGGACCGCAATGCGGGGCTCTATTTGTCGGGGGTGGTCGTGTCGGGCTTCGGCACGTCCGCGATGTGGCTGGCGGCCGGCATCTGGGTCAAGTCGCTGACCGGCTCGGACAGTCTGGCCGCGCTGACGACGTTCGCGATGTGGGCGCCGATGCTGGTCGGCCCGCTGCTGGGGACGGTGGCCGACCGGGTGCGCAGACGGCCGCTGCTGATCTGGACGAATCTCGTGATGTCGGTGCTGCTGCTGCCGCTGCTCGCCCTCGACTCGGCGGCGCGGGTGTGGATCCTCTTCGCGGTGCTGACGGTGTACGGAGTGAGCTGGGTGGTGCACGACGCCGCCGAGGCCGGGCTGGTCGCCGCGGCCGTGGACAGCCGTCTGCTCGGCGACTTCAACGGACTGCGGATGACGGCGAACGAGGGCATGAAGCTGATCGCGCCGCTGGCGGGAGCGGGACTCTTCGCCCGGTTCGGCGGGCAGTCGGTGGCCCTGCTCGACGCGGCGTCCTTCGCGCTGGCCGCCTGGATCTTCGCGCTGCTGCGGGTACGGGAGGAGCGTCCCTCCCGCGCGGCCGGAGCCGATTGGAGGTCGGACACCGCCGAGGGCGCCCGGTATCTGTGGCGCTCACCGATGCTGCGCCAGCTCGTCCTCGCGGGCGGCGCGCTCATGCTGCTCGCGGGCCTGAACGGCGCGCTGACGTTCGCGGTGACCGACAAGGTGTTGGGCCACTCCCCTGCGTTCGTGGGCCTGTTGTACGCGGTTCAGGGCGTGGGTTCCGTACTGAGCGGCCTGCTGGCCGGTCCGCTGCTGCGACGGCTTCCGGAGCGGGTCTTCGTCGCCGCGGGCATTGGGGTGTTCGGCATGGCGGTCGGGCTGCGGGCGCTGCCGTACGACGCGACGGCGCTGATGTGCAGTGCGGCGATCGGGCTCGGCCTGCCGTGCGCGCTGATCGCCGCGATGACGGCGGTGCAGCGCGAAACCCCTGCCGCGGTCCTCGGTCGCACGGCGGCGACTGCCAACACCCTGATCTTCGTCCCGAACGCGGTGTCGCTGGCGGTGGGAGCGGGGCTGGTGGCGCTGGTCGACGTACGGGTGCTGGTGGTGGTGGTTGGCGGGGCGGGGGTCGGGTTGGGCTTGGTGCTGCTGCGGTCCGCGCGGGGGCGGGGCGACGCCTGCGGCGTTCAGCCCAGCCGGGACACCGCGTCCGCCACGGACACCAGGTCCGCGTCCGACGCCAACCCCGCGTGATACAGCCGCAATTCGTTCGCGCCGAGCGCGGCCGCCCGCGCCCCGTCCTCCGCCAGCGTCCCCGGGCTCCCGCCCATCCCGCTGACGACCGTGAAGTTCGCGGCCAGCACCGCCCCGGCCCCGGCCACGCCCTGCTCCGCGAACAGCGTGAGCAACTCCGCACCGCCCGTGCACGGCACGACCACGCCGTCCGCGACGGACAGAATGTGCGCCGGGTCGACGCCTGCGTTGGCGCCGCAGTGGTGGGCGACGGGGTCGGCGTGCAGCAGCACCTGGAAACCGTCGGGGGCGGCGGCCCGCACCGCCGCGACGGCGGACTCCTGGAGCGTGCGGGCCACTCGCGCCCTGAACTCCAGCGTCGCCGCCGCGAGTTCCCCGCCGAGCAGCTTCTCGGTACCGGCGTCGGCGGGCGCGGCCCCCGCCCAGACGGGCTCGAGCGCGCTGCGCACGGCGGCGCCGAGAAGATCCGGCTCCAGGCCCTGCTCCGCATACCCGTCCCGGCACCACGCGCAGAAGCACAGCGACATCAGATACTGCGCCGCATCACCCAGCCCAACGCCCGCGATCTTGTCGTGCGCGTGCAGATGCGCGAGGCCGTACCAGCCGCAGGACTCCAGCTCGGTGCCCCGCGCGCCCGGCCGCGTCGCCGCCTCGGCCGCGAGGCCGACGAGAAGGGCCCGCACACGAGGCTGGGCGATGCAGGGCGCCCACGGGTAGCGGTCGCCGTATGCGTTGACGACGGAGGTGTCCGAATATTCGGCGCCCAGGCGGGAGTTGTGGGCGAGGACCACCCAGGTGTGGACCTCGAGCCCGGCGTCCGTCAGGGCCGCTGCGGCCTCCGCGTACGCGTCTCCGGCGGCCCAGTCCCCCGCGGCGTACGGACGCAGCTCATGGCCCGCCCAGCGCTCCTCGTCCATCTCGTACAGCACGGCGGCGTGCTGCGCGGTGACGATCCGGTGCCGGGGGTGGCGCGGGGTCAGGGCTCGTGTGGAGTGGTAGGCGGCAGCGAGGGTGACCTGCTGGACGCCGAGGTCCGCGATGCGGGCCGCCGCGTCCGGGTCACCGACGACGTCCCACGGGTAGAGGAAGGCGGAGGTCTTCACGCGCCGTCCTCCAGCAGGGCACGGCCGCGCTCGATCAGTTCGGCGAGGGCGGTGATGTGCCCGGGGAGGGGTTCGCTCAGCGGCGGCCGCACTTCGCCGACGTCCAGGCCTTCGAGCCGTACGCCCGCCTTGACGAGCGAGACGGCGTAGCCGCGGCCGAGGTTGCGCAGTTCGACCAGCGGTCCGTAGAAGCCGTCGAGCAGCCGGTTGACGGTCTTGTCGTCGCCGGTGATCAGCGCGCGGTAGAAGGCGAGCGCGATGTCGGGGGCGAAGGCGAAGACGGCGGAGGAGTACAGGGTGATGCCGATGCCGCGGTAGGCGAGGCCGGTGAGTTCGGCGGTGGGCAGCCCGTTGAAGTAGAGGAAGTCCTCGTCGGGCAGCTCGCGGCGGACGGCGCCGACGATGCGCTGCATCAGATCGAGGTCGCCGTAGCCGTCCTTGAGGCCGATGATGCCGTCGACCTGGGCGAGTTCGACGACGGTCTCGGGGGTGAAGACGGCGTTGTCGCGCTGGTAGACGATGACGTCGAGTGAGGTGGCTTCGGCGAGTGCGGTGTAGTGCCGCAGCAGCCCGGCCTGGTCGGCGACGACGAGATAGGGCGGCATCGCGAGCAGTCCGTCCGCGCCGGCGGCTTCGGCGATCTTCGCGAACTGGACGGCGAGCGCCGTGCCGTAGCCCGCGCCTGCGACGACCGGCACCTCGCCCGCGGTCTCCGCGACGGCCGCGGCGATGCAGTCGCCGAACTCCTCGGGGGTCAGGGCGTGGAACTCGCCCGTGCCGCAGCATGCGAAGACCGCGGCCGCGCCGGAGTCGATGCCGCGTCTCACATGGGTGCGGAAGGCATCGAGGTCGAGGGCGCCGTCCGGTCCGTACGCGGTGACGGGGAAGAACAGCGGTCCTTCGACCCGGGTGAGCCGGGCGGCGAGCGGGGCTGAGGTCACGGGCGCTCCCTGGGCCGTGCACCGAGCCGTGGGGCCCGTGCACAATTCTGATCGACGTCCATATTTCTGAACGCCGTTACGCTAAGGCAGCCGCGCGGGCCGGGTCAAGACGGAAACCCGCAACTCAGAGGCGGAGTCGGCCCCTCCGCGCCACACTTGACGGTGTCCGGACCACTCCCTAGCGTGTCCATGCATGTGAATGCCGTCTACGGACCTGAGCGTTTCGAGGAGATCCATCCATGCCCGCTCCCCGCACCGTCCTGCTCACCGGCGCCGCCGGCGGCCTCGGCACGCTGATGCGGGGGCTCCTGCCCGCGTACGGCTACGAGCTCCGGCTCTTCGATGCCACCCCCATAGAGGGCGTGCCGGACGCGATCACCGCCGACCTCGCCGACAAAGAGGCGCTGCGCCGAGCGGTACGGGGCGTCGACGCGATCATCCACCTCGCCGGCATCTCCCTGGAAGCCTCGTTCGAGAAGATCCTCCGCGCGAACATCGAAGGCACGTACAACCTCTACGAGGCGGCCCGCGAAGAAGGCGTCGAGCGCATCGTCTTCGCCTCCAGCAATCACGCGGTCGGCTTCACCCCCCGCCCCCAGGGGGACGACCCCCTGATCCCCATCGACACCCCGCGCCGCCCCGACACGTACTACGGCCTGTCCAAGTGCTTCGGCGAGGACCTGGCCCAGCTCCAGTGGGACCTGCACGGCGTTCAGACCGTCTCCGTCCGTATCGGCTCCTGCTTCATGGAGCCCACGTCGGTGCGGATGCTGTCGGTCTGGCTGAGCCCCGGCGACGGCGCCCGCCTCTTCCATGCGGCGCTCACCGCCGAGAACGTCGGCCACACCGTGGTCTACGGATCGTCCGCCAACACCCGCCTGTGGTGGGACCTTTCGACGGCCCGCTCCCTCGGCTACGAGCCGCAGGACGACTCGGAGCAGTACGCCGAGAAGCTCGTCGCGGAACAGGGCGAACTCGACCCGGACAACCCGGACCACGCACATCTGGGCGGCCACTTCACCACCAACCCGCCCCGGTGGCCCTACTGACGGGCCGGGGCTTCGGCAACGAGCGCACGGCCCGCAACCACCCGCGCAACAGATGGCCGAAGGGGTCGCCCGGGTGATCGTCCAAAGGTAAGGGAACGGTAAAGCGCCCTCGCTCGTTACCCCTGGCATGACCGCTATGACCCCCGGCTCGAACATCCCTCTCTCCGCCGCGCGCGTGGCGGTGGACGTCGCCGCCCCGGTGCGGCTCGACGTATCGGGCCTGCTGCTCACCGCCGACGGCAAGGTGCGCTCCGACGACGACTTCATCTTCTACAACCAGCCGGCGGGCCCCGGCGTCAGCTACCGATCCGGCGGAGGCACCGCCCCCGACGCGATCGTGGTGGACACCTCCGCCGTCCCGCCCGGCATCGAGAAGATCGTCGTCACGGCGAGCCCGGACGCCGCGGGCCAGACCTTCCAGGGCATCGAGCCCACCGCCACCATCCGCAATGCCGACGACGGCAGCGCGCTCGCCACCTTCACCCCGCCGCAGCTCGGCGCCGAGACCGCACTGGTCGTCGTGGAGATCTATCTCCGCAACGGCGCCTGGAAAGCCCGCGCGGTCGGCCAGGGCTATGCGAACGGGCTCGCGGGCATCGCCACCGACTTCGGCGTCTCCGTCGACGAGGAGCCCGCTGCCGCCCCCGCAGCGCCCGCTCCCGTCGCCGCCGCGCCCGTCGCACCGGCCCCGCCGGTCGACCCGCGTCTCGCCGCGGCCGCGCCGCCCCCGCCCGCGGCTCCCCCGGCGGCTCCGGCCCCCGGCGCCGGAAAGATCAACCTGGACAAGGGCCGCGTCAGCCTCCAGAAGAACCAGACGGTTTCGCTGGTCAAGGGCGGCCGCCCGCTGCTGTCCCAGGTCAAGATGGGCCTCGGCTGGGAGCCCGCCTTCCGCGGCAAGGACATCGACCTCGACGCCTCCGTCATCGCCTACGGCCCGAACCGCAACCACGTGGACAGCTGCTACTTCGGCAAGCTGTCGATCCTGAACGGCGCGATCAAGCACTCCGGCGACAATCTGACGGGCGAGGGTGCGGGTGACGACGAGGTGATCGTCGTGGATCTCGGCCGGATCCCGGCCGATGTGACGGGTCTGGTCTTCACCGTCAATTCCTTCTCGGGACAGAAGTTCACCGAGGTGGCCAAAGCCTACTGCCGACTGATCGACGCGGCGTCGGGCGAGGAGCTGGTCCGCTTCGATCTGACAGGCGCGGAGCCGCAGACCGGCGTGATGATGGCCAAGTTGATCAAGCAGTTCTCCGGCGAATGGGAGATGACTGCGATGGGTGAGTTCGCGAAGTCCCGCACGGTGCGGGGCATGGTCAAGCCCGCCGCCCAGGCGCTGTGACCCCAGCAGGCACTGCGACGACCGACACCGCCGGGCCCGCCACCGCTTCAGGTGATGGCGGGCCCGGCGGCCACGGTCTTCAGAGTTTGGCCAGCTTGGAGTACGGGCTCAGGATTCTTCCCTGACGCCCCGAGAAGTCGACAAGCACGGCGGCGTTGTCTCCTTCGACTGCGATGACTCTTCCGAGCCCGAACTGATCGTGCGAGACCCGGTCGCCCACCTCGTACTGCTCAATCGGCGGGGCGGCCGCGGCCGGTTTGTTGAAGGGACTGGAGGGCAAATAGCGGCGGGATCCGGCTGACTTTGTCATTACCTGGAGTATGGGCCCTCGAGGGCCCGCCACGCCACGTCAGAACAGAGCGCTGTAGGCGTTGAGCGCCGGCTGACCGCCGAGATGGGCATAAAGCACCCTCGATCCGGAGCCGATTTCTCCGCGTTTCACCAGGTCGATCAGGCCCGCCATCGACTTCCCCTCGTACACCGGATCGGTCACCATCCCCTCGGTACGGGCCGCGAGCCGCATGGCCTCCAGCGTCGCTTCGTCCGGAATGCCGTAGGTCCCCGCGTGGTAACGCTCGTCCAGCTCGATGTCCGAGTCCCGCAGTTCACGCTCCACCCCGATGAGTGAGGCGGTGTTGCGAGCGATTCGCCCAATCTGTTCCCTTGTGCGCTCCGGCGCGGCGGACGCGTCGATGCCGATCACACGCCTCGGCGGGCCGCCCGCCTCTTCGAGCGCGGCGAAGCCCGCAACCATCCCGGCCTGTGTGCTGCCGGTCACCGAGCACACCACGACGGTGTCGAAGAACACACCGGCCGCCCGCTCCTGCTCGGCCACTTCGTACGCCCAGTTCGCGAAGCCGAGACCGCCCAGCGGATGGTCGGAGGCCCCGGCCGGGATCGCGTACGGCCGGCCGCCGCGCTCCTCGACCTCGCGCAGCGCCCGCTCCCAGCTCTCCTTGACGCCGATCCCGAACCCGGCGCGCACAAGGCGGACGTCGGCGCCCGCGAGCCTGCTGATCAGGATGTTCCCGACCTTGTCGTAGACGGAGTCCGGCCAGTCGACCCAGCTCTCCTGAATCAGCACACAGCCGAGCCCGACGCGGGCGGCGACGGCCGCGACCTGACGGGTGTGGTTCGACTGCACACCGCCGATGGACACCAGGGTGTCGCAGCCCTTGGCGAGGGCGTCGGCGACGAGGTACTCCAGCTTGCGGGTCTTGTTGCCGCCGTAGGCGATGCCGGAATTGCAGTCCTCACGCTTGGCCCAGATCTCGGCGCCGCCGAGATGGCGGGTCAGCCGGTCGAGCCGGTGCACGGGTGAGGGCCCGAACAGCAGTGGACAGCGCTCGTACGACGTGATCGACATGCGGGCTCCCTCGGTCAGACCGTGCCGTATTCAGCCGATTCATCCGATTCATCGGCGAGTTCTTCGAGCGCGTGCCAGATCCGCGCGGTGATACGGGCCGCCGCGTCGGCGTCCGCTTCGGCGCAGGCGTCGATGAGCCGGTCGTGCAGCCGGGCCGACTCCAGCGCGCTCGCCTCCGCGAACTGCCGCCACTCCAGCCGGCGGATCAGCGGGGTGTGGCGCGCGATCGTGGCCGCGACGGCGCGGTTGCCGCAGGTCCGCACGAGCACGTCGTGCAGCTCGTCGTCGGCCTGCAGGGCCTCGCCGACGGCGCCGGTGCGGGTGGCGCTCTCGAAGCGGGCATTCGCCTCGCGCATCGCGTCGATGTCAGCGGGCGTGAGCAGCGGCACGGCGGCGCGGGCGGCCAGCTCGTGCATCGCGCCTACGACGACGGCGGCCTCGCGCACGGCCCGCGGTTCGAGCCGCGTCACGCGCGTATAGCTCTGCGGCTTGGTCTCGACGAGCCCCTCCTCGGCGAGCCGCGCGAGCGCCTCGCGCACCGGGGCACGCGAGAGCCCGAGCCGCTCGGCGAGATCGGCGTCGCGCACGGGGTCCCCGGGCGGCAGCTCGCCTCGCACGATGGCGTCGCGGATGGCCGCGTACGCCGTGTCGCGCAGCAGGGTCCTCGGTACAGGCCTGAGTGCTCCCATGAACTGAAATGTTAGATGTCAATCCATGGGAGCACAACGGCTGCCCTCAGGTCCAGAGCCAGTAGGCGTCCCGGCCCCTGCATCGCCGACTACGATGCCGTTGACCACATACAGTCGCGACGGATCGACCGCAACGCTATATACCGGCTGAAGCCCCGACTCGGTGACGCTCTTTACCCGGTCCAAGCCAATAGCGCCGTCGTAACCGTGCATCTCACTTCGCGCTCTGGAACAGCGGGTACTTGCTGACGACTTCATGGCCGGCAATCACACTCCGCGCGTGAACTCTTACGGGCCGTTCCCGAACGATGCTCGCAACTCCGAGCCGCAGTAGGGCATCTGACACCTGAACCGCCAGGGTCTCTGACACCGTGGCGTACTCCACTGATCCGTGCAGCGTCCCACGGGGGTTGACGCTCCTTCGCACGCATACATGGCAAGCCGGTACGCCCGTACCGCCAAGACGGTACGGGCGTGCCACCGCGCGAGTGTCGAAGAACCGGCTAGTCGCGCTGCGAGTGGCGCTTCCAGGGTCCGGTGATGGCGAGCATGATGCCCGGAGTCTGAATGTTGGCGTAAAGCGTCCGTCCGTCGGGCGAGAAGACGACACCGGTGAACTCGCTGAACTCCGGCTCCTCTTCGGTGCCGATGTTCAGTTCGTTGCGGGCGATCGGATACGTGCGCCCGCGCTCCGTCGCGCCGAACAGGTGCTGGACGCCCTCGCCGTCCTCGGCGATGACGAGACCGCCGTACGGCGAGACGGTGATGTTGTCGGGGCCGTCGAACGCGCCGTCCTTGGACGGGTCCGGGTTGACGCCGAGCAGCACCTTCAGGGTGAGGGTGCGGCGCTTGGGGTCGTAGAACCAGACCTGGCCGTCGTGCTGGACGGGGCTCTCCTCACGGGCGTACGAGGAGACGATGTACACGCCTCCGTCACCCCACCACATGCCTTCGAGCTTGCGGGCGCGGGTGATGTCCTTGTCCGCGAACTGCTTGCGCACGGAGGTGGTGCGGCCGTCGCGGTCGGGCACGTCGATCCAGTCGACGCCGTAGACCGTGCCGATCTTCGTGGCGCGCGAGAGGTCGTCGACGAACTGGCCGCCGGAGTCGTAGCACTTGGTCGCCTGGAGTACGCCCGCGTCGTCGGCGAGGTGCCTGAGGTGTCCGCGGCCGTGCTGGAAGCCCTGCGGCGGGACCCAGCGGAAGAGCAGGCCGTTCGGGCCCGATGCGTCCTCGGTCAGATAGGCGTGGCCGCGCTTGGGGTCGATGACGACGGCCTCGTGGGCGTACCGGCCGAAGGCCTTGACGGGCTTCGGGTCGCGGTTGGCGCGCCGGTCGTAGGGGTCGACCTCGAAGACATAACCGTGGTCCTTGGTCATGCCGTTCTTGCCGGCGAGGTCCTCGGTCTCCTCGCAGGTGAGCCAGGTGCCCCACGGGGTGCGGCCGCCGGCGCAGTTGGTGGAGGTGCCCGCGATGCCGACCCACTGGGCGACCTCGCCGCTGCGGTGGACCTCGACGACCGAGCAGCCGCCGGACGCGGCCGGGTCGTAGACGAGACCGTCGCTGAGCGGGACCGGGTACTTCCAGCCGGAGCGGGGGCCCTTGAGCTCGTGGTTGATGACGAGGAGGGTCACTCCGCGCGGGCCGTCGAAGGTGGCCGTGCCGTCGTGGTTGGAGGGGGTGAACTCACCCGAGTCCAGCTTGGTGACACCGCTGTGCGTGATGATCCGGTAGCTGAACCCGGCGGGCAGCGCGAGGATCTTCTCGGGGTCGGGGAGCAGCGGTCCGTAGCCGGGCCCGTGGTGGTGGCCGGCGGTGTCGACGCTTCCGGCGGCCTCGGCCGTGTCCTCCGCGGCGAGTGCGCCGGGCGCGGTGGCGAGCGAGCCGACGACGCCCGTGAGGGCGACGCCGGCGCCGGTGAGCGCGGATTGTTTGGTGAATTCCCTGCGGGTGAGCGGCATCGAGTACTCCTGAAGGAACGCATCCGGCTGGCTGATGACGGGCACACACTTCCGCTCGCGTATAAACGGCAATTGAACTCCGACCGACATCGAGAGGCCCCGCTGTCCATGAATGCCCCAGTGCGCTTGCCGGCCACCGGCCGCCGTGTCCTCGTCAGCGGAGCCTCACGGGGCCTGGGCCGGGCCGTCGCCCAGGCTTTCGCCGCGAACGGCGACCGAGTGGCCGTGCACTACGGATCTCGCGAGGACGAGGCGCGCCTCACCCTGGATTCCCTCGCCGGTACGGGACATGTGCTGGTCGGAGGTGATCTGTCGGACCCGGCCGGGGCGGCGGCGATCGCCGCACGCGCAGCGGACGGGCTCGGCGGCCTCGATGTGCTCATCAACAACGCGGCCGTCAACGTGCCGCATCCGCTCGCCGAGACGCCGTACGAGCAGTGGGCGGAGCTGTGGCAGCGTCATGTATCGGTCAATCTCCTTGCTACGGCGAATCTCAGCCATCTGGCCGCACGCCGGATGATCGATGCGGCATCGGGCGGACGGATCGTCAACATCGGCTCCCGCGGGGCCTTCCGCGGGGAGCCGGACCATCCGGCGTACGGAGCGACGAAGGCCGCCGTGCATGCGCTCGGCCAGTCGCTCGCAGTGTCTCTCGCCCCGTACGGAATCGGGGTCGCATCCGTCGCACCAGGCTTCTTCGACACCGAGAGGGTGGCTCACCGGCTGAGCGGGGCCGAGGGGGATGCGATCCGTGCGCAGAGCCCCTTCGGGAGGGTGGCGTCGGCGGAGGAGATCGCGGCGGCCGTGCTGTGGCTGGCGTCGCCGATGGCCGAGTGGGCCTCGGGGGCGGTGCTCGACCTCAACGGGGCTTCGCATCTGCGTACCTGACGGTCCGTCCGGATAATCTTCGTAAAGAAGGTCATCAGGAACGGATCATCACCAATCCCAAGATTTAGTGCGGTACTCCTTGACCCCCGACGGGCGTGGCAATAGACATGCCCTACACCTGCATCACCTGCGGGGGGAGGCGAGCCATTCCGGATGGACGTGAAACGGGCTCGCGAACTCCATGAGAGCCGGCTCATGCAGCTGGCCAATGTGACCGGTGTCGGTACCGGGAGGGACGAGCACTCGGGCGAGGACGTGATCGTCGTCTTCGTCACCCGCAAAGTGCCCCGCGACCGGCTCCGGGAAGAAGACGTGGTTCCCGCACAGCTCGAGGGCGTACCGGTGCGCGTGCTCGCCATCGGTGAAGTCACCGCCCATGACCAGGAGCACTGAGGGAACCCCTTCGGACCAGGGGAAGAGGTGGTCTGGCGTGACGAGCCAGCCCGAAATGATGCGAGGACCGACCGGCGGGCAAGTAAGTGACAGCTCCCGGCAACAGGCGATGAGCGACTTCCTGCGACCGCAGGCTCCGCTCGCCAATGTCGTCGGCTTCGGCCACGGCGTGAAGTGGAGTGACGGACGGCCCACGGGCGAAGAGGCCGTGCTCGTCTTCGTGACCCAGAAGGTCCCGGAGTCGATGCTGCCCGAGCGGGATGTGATCCCGCAGCAGATGGACGACGGAACACCGACCGATGTGATGGCGGTCGGCCATGTCTCCGCCCAGCGCCGGCAGCGGCCGCAGCAGCCGCGCCGCGGGGTGGAGCCGGAGGCCGCGTACCGGCCGGACGGCAGCGTCGCGGAGCAGCTCGCTCAGCTGTCGCAGCCGCTGCTCGAAGAGCTTCGTGAGATGGGCACGCTGGAGCCGCAGCTGCTGCGGCGCCGGCTGCGGCCCGCGCCCTCCGGTATCTCGGTCGGCAATGTACGGGTGACGGCCGGGACGCTCGGCACTGTGGTGTACGACTTCCTGCCCGGGGCCACGACGGATCCGCCGGGGCCGGGGCTCGGTGTGCCGGGGAAGTTCTACATCCTGAGCAACAACCATGTGCTCGCCGACTCCAACCGCGCGCAGCTGGGCAGCCCGATCGTACAGCCCGGTGTGTTCGACGGAGGCCAGGACCCGGCGGACCGGATCGCGACACTGGACCGGTTCATCACCATCCAGTTCGCACCGCAGATCCCGCCGGCGCAGCACAACAACGTCGTCGACGCGGCGCTCGGCAAGGTCGAGTTCGAGGACGCGACGCGCGAGCAGTACTTCGGCGCCGCACCGCGGGCCTGGCGGCGCAAGGCGAATGTGGCGGTCGGCGACCTGGTCAAGAAGACCGGGCGTACGACGAACGTCAGCTTCGGCCGGATCGTGGCGGTGGACGCGACGATCGACGTCAACTACGGCACGGCGGGGACGGCCCGCTTCAAGGACCAGATCCTGACGACGAACATCTCGGCGGGCGGCGACTCCGGTTCGCTGGTGACCTCGTTCGACAACGTCGCGCTCGGTCTGCTGTTCGCCGGTTCCTCGGTGGTGACCGTGGCCAACCACATCGAGAACGTCCGCGCGCTGCTGCGCGTCGAGATCGCCGAGCAGCTGGCCTGACGGGGAGAGGCACCATGACCACACAGGCACGCAAGCAGAAGGGCGGCGGCGCGCAGGCTCACGCCGAGCACCGCTATCTCAACCCGCAGGGCGCGGAGGTCAAGACCCGCGACGAGGCGTTCGCCAAGCCGATGGAGGTCTCCGCGGAGGCGCTCCAGGCGACGGCGAAGCTGGAACTGCACAACGGTCAGGTCACCTTCGCGATCGAGCTGAAGTACAACCCGAACACCTACCCGCACGTGGTGACGGGCGGCCAGATCACGTCGGGCATCTGCGGCGCCCCGTGGAACATCACGGGCGGCACGATCGGCGACCAGCTCCGGCTGGACGCGAAGCGGGCGGGCCAGGGCTCGTGCGCGAACACGATCACGATCGTGGGTGAGTACCAGAACCCGCCGGCGTACCGGGGTACGTACGGCTTCGAGGGCGCGACGTCGTCGTTCAAGCACACGACACGGTACGAGTGCTGACGATCCCTCCGGGCGGGCGACGCGCTGCGCGAGGCGCCGCCCGCCACGTCACCGACCCGGGGCTCCGCCCCGGACCCGGCGGACTTGCCCCGGTGCCCGGTCCGCGCCCGGCCCTGGGGGCTCGCCTCCTCGCGCCGCGAGGCGTGCGCGTCCCGAGGCCCGGGGCGTCAACCCCCGCCCACCCCAGAGCTCGCGCCCGCAGGGGACCGGGGGGTCCGCGCGCCCAGGGGGGCCTGCCGCCTCCCGCGCCGCGAAGCGTGCGTCCCCGAGGCTCGGTCGCCAGGCCCAAGCCTGGGAGTTACCCCTTCGCGCCGCGAAGCCTGCGCCCCCGCGCCGAGTGTCCGGGGCCTGCCTCCGCGCCGCGCGTCCCCGAGGCCCGGTCGGGGGCCCGAGCCTGAGGGCTTGCCCTCGCGCCGCGAAGCGTGCGCACCCCGGGCGTACCCCCGCGTCGCGAAGCGTGCGCGTCCCCGCGGCCGGTCCGGGCCTGCGGGCTTGCCGCCCTTCGCGCCGCGAAGCGTGCGCGCCCGCGGGGCGCGGGTGCGTCAGCCCCCGCCCAGCCCGTCGGGGGCTGAGCCCCCCCACGCGGCGGAGCCGCAAATGTCACAGCCGGGAAGGGGCGGGGTGGGGAAACGTCAACCCCCCGACCGCGACCGCGCCTTGAACGCCGCCTTCCGGGCCTCCTTCGCCACCCGCTTGTCCGGGTGCAGCCTCCCCATCGCCTCCAGCACCTCCGCCGTCGCGGGATGCTCCACCCGCCACGCCGCATCGAAGAAGCCGCTGTGCTGGCCGACCAGGCCCTCCACCAGGCCCTGGAGTTCCTCCAGGTCCCCCTCCGCGTCCAGCTGCGCCGCAATCGTGTCGATCGCCAGCCAGAAGATCATCGACTCCGGCGGCGCCGGCACATCCGCCGCGCCCCGTTCCACCAGCCAGACCCGCGCCAAACCGCCCAGTTCCGCGTCGTCGAGTACCGCTCGGACCGCCGGTTCGGCCTGCGGGCCCACCAGGGTCAGCGCCTGCTGGCAGTGCAGGCGCCGCAGTGGGGCTCCCTCGTCCGCGCCCCGCGCCGCCGCCAGCAGATCGCGCGCCGAGTCGGCGGGCACACGCCGGGCGAGCCACTGTTCCGTCTCCGCCCGCGCCGCCAGCTCCGGGAAGCCCGCAAGCCCGTCAAGGAGCACGTCCGCGCCCTTGTCCGCCA
Organism: Streptomyces sp. NPDC005408; assembly: GCF_040606445.1. Lineage (NCBI taxonomy): Bacteria > Bacillati > Actinomycetota > Actinomycetes > Kitasatosporales > Streptomycetaceae > Streptomyces > Streptomyces sp. NPDC005408. Next base: position 38,207 of record NZ_JBEXEX010000054.1, read on the forward strand.
GCTCCCCCACCGCCGGCGCGTCGATCCCCGCCTCCAGCATCCGGGCCCTGATGCCGTAGAGCCCGAGCGGCGTGAGCTTGACCATCCCGTACCGGGAGACGTCCTCGTCGTCGACGGGCGGCGCGGGCTCCTCGCCCTCCTCCGCCATCAACGCCTCGTCCACCGGCCGGTATTCGACCAGACCGACCGGCTCGAACAGCTGGAACTGGTCGTCCAGCCGCATCATCGCGACCGACACCTGCTCCAGTACGTCGTCGGTCGGCTCGCCCATGTCGTCGGGCACGATCATCGACGCCGCGAGCGCGGGCAGCGGCACCGGCTGGTCGCCGGCGCCGCCCTCCGTGACGGTCAGCAGATACAGGTTCCCGAGGACCCCGTCGAGGAATTCGGCCTCTGCGTCCGGGTCCCAGTCCAGTGCCTCGTAGTCGATCTGGCCGTCTTCGCCGATCGCGTCGGCCAGATCGTCCAGGACCGGCGCGATGGCATCGGCGTGCACGGCCTCCAGCGCGTCCAGCCAGATCGCGAGGATCTCCTGCGGCGAGCCCGAGGTGATCAGCGCGAGGTTCTCGCCCGCCGCGGCCGTGCCGTACTCGGCGTCGTCGTCGGCCGGGTCCTCGACCTCGACGAGCCCGGTGTCGACGGCTGCGCGCCATGCCTCGCTCGCATACGCGGGGCCGTCGTCCTCGGCCCCGAGTCCCAGCTCTTCGGCGGCCGCGGGCAGCTGCTCGTCGACGAGTTCACCACCCGCGCCGACCCTTGTGTCCGGCCCCGCCCAGCGGGCGAGCCGGACGGCCCTGGTCAGCAGCGGCGTGGCCAGCGCGTCCCGCGCCAGTTCCGCTTCCGAGTGCAGCCGAACCGGCGGCAGGGTGGGGCGGTCTTCGGGCATCTGGTGCTTCTCCTCGGGGCGTACGGGGTCCGGGCGGCCCCCAGCGTAGACGTATTTCACCGGGTTTCGCCGCGCCCGGGGAGTGTGCGCCTGCCCGCCGGGACGCACCCCGCGCCGCCCGCACGCCCCCCGAATGCCCTCTGAGCGCCGTCGGCAATCCGCCCGAGCACCGCCCGTACGCCTCCGGCACGAGGCCCGCGCACCGGTTCACCGTCCCGTCCCCCTCCGTACACCCGTCCACTCTTGACAACTCCCCCGCGCAGCAAAGAGATTGACGCGCGTAGAACCACCGCACCACCCCTCGACCCTCACATCCGGAGAACCTTGATGCCTTCCTCCGTCATACCGAGAACCGCCGCCGTCGCGGCCGTCGTCTCCGCCGCGCTGGCCGCCGGCCTGCTCGCCGGCTCCTCCGCCGCATCCGCGGCCGAGGTCCGGATCCATGACATCCAGGGCTCCACCCGGATTTCCCCGCTGACCGGCCAGCAGGTGACCGGGGTCCCCGGCATCGTCACGGGCGTACGGACCTACGGCTCGAAGGGCTTCTGGTTCCAGGACCCGCAGGCCGACGACAACCCGGCCACCAGCGAGGGTGTCTTCGTCTACACGGGCTCCACCCCGACCGTCGCGGCCGGCGACAGCGTGCTCGTCTCCGGCACGGTCGGCGAGTACATTCCCGGCGGCACGACCTCCGGCAACCAGTCGCTCACGCAGATCGCCAAGCCCACCGTCACCGTGGTCTCCTCCGGCAACGCGCTGCCCGCGCCGGTCAGGATCTCCGCCTGGTCGGTGCCCTCGGAGTACGCCCCCTCCGGCGACGCGGCCGCGGGCAACAGCATCAACGCGCTCCCGCTCGACCCCGACACGTACGCCCTGGACTACTACGAGTCCCTGGAGGGCACCGACGTACGCATCGGCACCTCCCGCGTCGTCGGCGCCACCGACCCGTTCGCCGAGCTGTGGGTGACGGTGAAGCCGTTCGAGAACCGCACCCACCGCGGCGGCACGCTCTACAGCTCGTACACCGCGCAGAACACCGGCCGGCTCCAGATCCAGCAGCTGGCGCCGCTCGCCGAGAAGCCCTTCCCCAAGGCGAACGTCGGTGATGTGCTCTCCGGGACGACCGAAGGCCCCCTGGACTTCAACCAGTTCGGCGGCTACACGATCACCGCGCGCACACTCGGCACGGTCACCGACCGGGGCCTGGAGCCCGAGGTGACGCGCAAGCAGAGCCGCGGCGAGCTCGCGGTCGCCACGTACAACGTGGAGAACCTCGACCCGAGCGACCCGCAGGAGAAGTTCGACGCACTGGCCAAGGCCGTCGTCAACAACCTCGCCTCGCCCGACATCCTCGCCCTGGAGGAGATCCAGGACGACAACGGCGCCAAGAACACCGGCATCGTAACGGCCGGCGAAACGGTGAAGAAGTTCACCGCGGCGATCGCGGCGGCCGGCGGCCCGGCGTACGAGTGGCGCAGCATCGACCCCGAGAACAACAAGGACGGCGGCGAGCCCGGCGGCAACATCCGCCAGGTCTTCCTCTTCAACCCCGAGCGGGTCTCCTTCACGGACCGCCCGGGCGGCGACGCGAAGACGCCGACCGCTGTCGTCGCGGGGGAGCGTGGCCGCGCGGCCCTGACGCTCTCCCCCGGCCGGATCGACCCGGCGAACACCGCCTGGGAGAACAGCCGCAAGCCGCTGGCCGGTGAGTTCACCTTCCGCGGCCGCACGGTCTTCGTGATCGCCAACCACTTCGGCTCGAAGGGCGGCGACGAGGGCCTGACCTCGCAGCACCAGCCGCCGAGCCGTTCCTCCGAGGCCAAGCGTCTGCTGCAGGCGCAGGCCGTGAACACCTTCGTCAAGGACATCATCAAGACCGACCGCCGCGCCGATGTCCTGGTCGTGGGCGACATCAACGACTTCGAGTTCTCGGCGACGACGAAGGCGCTGACCGACGGCGGCGCGCTCTACCCGGCGGTCAAGTCCCTTCCGCGCTCGGAGCGTTACTCGTACGTCTACCAGGGCAACAGCCAGGTTCTGGACCAGATCCTGACCAGCCCGGCGGTGGACGACTTCGCGTACGACAGCGTCCACATCAACGCGGAGTTCGCGGACCAGAACAGCGACCACGACCCGCAGGTGCTGCGCTTCCGTCCGTAACCTTCTTGCCCGCTACACGCCCGCGCGGAAGCTCAGCGCGGGCGTGTACCGGTTCACGCCGCCGCCGGTCACGCCGGGGAAGCTCTGCACCTTCGCCCACTGCGGACTGGTCGATCCCACCCCGGTACCGGGCGCGGCCAGCGCCTCGCGGTGTGCGTCGGCGCTCTCCCACTCGGCGTAGTTGAGCACCCGGGTCCCGTCCACGCTGATGTGGAAGTGCCCGGAGATCCCGCCGGGATGCAGCTTCGGGTCGCTCCTCAGCGCATCGAAGACACCGTCGACCCAGGTCCGCTGGCGCGCGGCGTCCGGTCCGTCGAACTCGACGTCGACGATCACGACGCAGCCGGGGATACGGCTGTCGTCCTCGTTGAGCGCCCCGCTGCGGTAGAGCTCGTACGAACGGAGCCCGAGCCGCTGGATGCCGGGTACGGCGGCGTCGATCTCGGCGTCCCTGTCGTCCCGGTGGCTGCGCAGGAACTCATGGAAGGCCTCCTCGTCCCTCCACTGCGTGTAGTGGAGAAGGCTCCTGCCGTCCTCACCGGTGTGGACGGTGTAGGACAGCAGTCCGGCATACGGCCAGTCCCTGCTGTCCCACACCTTGGAGATGGCGTCGACGGTCGCCCGCTGCCGCTCGGGCGTGCCGACGTCCCACAGCGACACCTTGACGACGCCGACGCCGGAACGGCCGATGTCGGGGCGGGCGTCGGGCCGCACGGTCACAATCACGTTTGCGCTCATGGCGCCATCGTGAAACGTCAACTGCGGTTGAGGTCAACTGCCCAGGCAGTGGTGTCCAGTTCGGCCGCGGTGCCCATGTCGAGATAGAAGGGAAGCGTCTGCTTCTCCTCGCCCGCGGCCGGCGCGATCACCAGATACGCACCGGGTTTGGGCGGATCGAAGGAGGTGACGCGGTTCGTCCAGTTCAGCACGGACACCGCGCTTTTGCCGGGCGCGAGCGTGATCGGCTCCGGGCCCCGGACCCTGCCGGCGTCCGCCTCGCCGTGCGTGATCTTCAGCTTGAGCGGTTCGCGGTCCTTGCCCAGGGCCCCGACCTGCGGATAGCCGTTGACGTGATACGTCCGCTTCCCGCAGTTCCTCAATGTGATGACCATGGCCCGGCGCCCCATCGCGGCATTCACCTCACCGTTGGTGATCACCACACCGGAGGCGGGGCACACCGCCGGGGTGGGCGTCGGACTCGGCATCGGAGTCGGAGTCGGCCCTGGCCGCGCGTCGTGCTGGCGCCGGGGGGACGCGGTGAGCGAGTCGGCCTTCACCCTCCACTTCCAGCTGGGATCCCCGGGTCCCTGGGGCGGCTCCGGGTCGCTCGCGCAGCCGCTCAGCACCACTGCCGCCACCAGGGCGGCCGTCACTCCCGCGGTCCGCCTCACAGCAGGTGCCCTCCGCCGTCCACGAGCAGGACCTCGCCGGTGATGTACGAGGCGTTGGTGAGGTCGAAGACCGCATCAGCGATGTCCTCGGCCCGGCCGACCCGGCGCAGCGGAACCGCATCGGCGACCCGCGCCTTGGCCTCGTCCGCGCCCTCGACCCCGTCGAACCAGGGCGTGTCGATGAACCCGGGCGCGACCGCGTTGACGCGCACGTCCGGCCCCAGCGTCTTGGCCAGCAGCGCCGTCATATGGTTGACGGCAGCCTTGCTCACGGCGTACGGGATCGAGCTTCCGCCGGGCCGCACACCGGCCTGCGAGGAGATGTTGACGACGCTGCCACCGCCGCTTGCCCGCAGATGGGGGACGGCGGCGGTGATGGTCTGCCAGACGCCGAGGACGTTGACGTCGAAGATGTCCCGCCAGACGTCGGGCGTCGCCGCGTCGAGGTCGTCGTGCGGGATGAAGCGGGTGATGCCGGCGCTGTTGACCAGGATGTCGAGCCGTCCGTACGCGGCGACGGCGGCCTCGACGAGCCGCGCGGACTCACCCTCCTCGGCCACGTTCGCCTGGACGTAGACCGCGTCCGGGAGCTCGTCCGCGAGCTTCCGGCCCGCCTGCGCCGAGTGGGCGGAGTTGACGACGACCCTGATCCCGGCGGCGGCCAGCCGGCGGGCGACGGCCTCGCCGATGCCGGACGACGAACCGGTCACCAGGGCCACACGCTGTTCAGTCATGTTCGGATTCCTCCCATGTCGGTCCTGCCTCGCCCGGAACCGATCATGTCAGAGGTGAATGCGTGATCCATGCCCGACCGACTATTCAGCTCTGCTTGCCCTTCATCCCAAGCAGATCTAAGTGGACCTTCAGTGTTGGCGGGCCGACACTGCGGAACATGACGACATCACGCCCCTTCGGCCGTGCGCTCTGCGCGATGATCACGCCCTTCACCGCCACCGGCGAGCTGGACCTGGCGGCAGCCGCCCGCCATGCGGTCCAGCTGGTGGCCGAAGGCTGCGACGGACTGGTCCTGAACGGCACAACCGGCGAGTCCCCGACCACGACCGACATGGAGAAGACCGCGCTGGTACGGGCCGTTTGCGAGGCGGTCGGCGACAGCGCGTCCGTCGTGGCGGGAGTCGGCAGCGCATCCACGCGGCACACCGTCGAGCTGGCACGCGCGGCCGAACAGGCAGGCGCGGACGGCCTGTTGGTCGTCACGCCGTACTACAGCCGCCCGCCCCAGGACGCGCTCGAAGCGCACTTCCGTACGGTCGCGGACGCGACGTCGCTCCCGGTGATGCTGTACGACATCCCCGGCCGCACCGGCACCCGTATCGAGGTCGACACGGTGCTGCGCCTGGCAGACCATCCGCGGATCGTGGCCGTCAAGGACTGCGCGTACGACCTGCTCGGCTCGGCCAAGGTGATCGCCCGCACCTCGCTGGCGTACTACTCGGGCGGCGAGGAGCTGAACCTGCCGCTGTACGCGGTGGGCGGCGCGGGCTACATCAGCACCGTGGCGAATGTGGCGCCGCGCCCGCTGCGCGCGGTGCTCGACGCGTACGACAAGGGCGACACCGCGGAGGCGGCCCGCCTCAACGGCCTCACGCTCCCGCTGGCCGAACTGATGATGGCCTCGGGCCTGCCGGGCACGGTGACGGCCAAGGCCCTGCTGGACGCGGGCCCGGTCCGCGAACCGCTGCAGCCCGCCGGCCGCGAGGCGGTCGACGGGCTGCGCGCTGCGTACGAGGAGCTGCTCGGCGCCTAGGGCCTGTCGTTCGGATCTTGCCGGGCTCGCGTGCCCTGGCACGCACTCCCCCGTAGCCCTTCGGGCACGGGAGGTGCCCCCACGCTGCGTTGTCGTCAGTCGCCGACGCTCCGCGTCGGCTCCATCCTCCGCCTTGCGATCGCACGCACCGCAGTGACATCAGCCGCTCCGCGGCGGGCCGCTCACTGATCCCGCCTGATCCAAACGACAGGCCCTAGTTGTGGCTGTGGAGCACCTCGTTGAGCCCGCCCCACACCGCGTTGTTCGGACGGGCCTCGACGGAGCCGGTGACCGAGTTCCGGCGGAAGAGGATGTTGCTCGCGCCGGACAGCTCGCGCGCCTTGACGATCTGCCCGTCGGGCATCGTCACCCGCGTCCCGGCGGTGACGTAAAGACCGGCCTCGACCACACACTCGTCGCCCAGCGCGATCCCGACGCCCGCCTCGGCACCGATCAGGCAGCGCTCACCGATGACGATCCGGACGTTGCCGCCGCCGGAGAGCGTGCCCATCGTCGACGCGCCGCCGCCGATGTCCGAGCCGTCGCCGACGACGACGCCCGCCGAGATACGGCCCTCGACCATTGACGTGCCGAGCGTGCCGGCGTTGAAGTTCACGAAGCCCTCGTGCATGACGGTCGTGCCCTCGGCGAGGTGCGCACCGAGGCGGACGCGGTCGGCGTCGGCGATGCGCACGCCCTTCGGCGCGACGTAGTCCGTCATCCGCGGGAACTTGTCGACGCTCGTCACGGCCAGGTGCAGGCCCTCGGCGCGAGCGTTCAGGCGAACCGTCTCCACCTGGTCGACGGCGACCGGGCCGAGCGAGGTCCAGGCGACGTTGGCGAGCAGCCCGAAGAGGCCGTCCAGGTTCTGGCCGTGCGGCTGTACGAGCCGGTGGCTCAGCAGGTGCAGGCGCAGATACGCGTCGTGGGCGTCCAGCGGCTTGTCGTCGAGCGAGGCGATGACCGTACGGACAGCGACGACCTCGACGCCACGGCGGACGTCGGGGCCGATCGCCTTGGCGGCGCCCCCGCCGAGCAGCTCGACGGCACGCTCGACGGTCAGCCGCTCGGTCCCGGCGGGGCCGGGCTCGGCGGCCAGCACGGGGGCGGGGAACCAGGTGTCGAGGACGGTGCCGTCGGCGGCGAGGGTGGCGAGCCCGGCGGCGACGGCGCCGGTGGTGCGAGGAGCAGTGGTGTCGGTCATGAGGAGAACCTAACCGGCAAGGCCGGGCGCGTGCGAACCGGTCTCACGTCCCGGTCGCCCCGGCCCCGCCCGTCCGGGGGCACTGGCTGCGGGCTCCGCAGCCGGGCACCCCGCGCCCGGGTCCGCAGCCACCGGACCGGTCGCACCCGCCCTATCCAGGGCGCCCCGCCAGAGACCAGAGCGGTCGGAAGCGACCCAGGACGCTTTGGTCGCTCGCCATGGCAGCCACGAAGCACAGCAGGTCAGCGGGCATCCCAGGGTCAAACGAACGCGACCTGGGCTGCAATGTTTCACCGGGCGATGATGGCGACGGGGGCGTCCCAGTCGCTGCGGTCGACGGTCAGAGTGACGCCCCCTCGGCTCTCTTTGCTGTTGACCGTGTACTGGTGCGCTCGCCTGTGGCCGGTCCACATTGTGGGGCTCCAGGGCCAGTCCCGCGTGGTGGTTCGCGTGCTGTCCCACAGTGCGTACCACATGATGTCCGGCATGTCGGTGCGGTCCTTGACGGTGGCGACGGCTGTCGCGCTGGTGGATTTGAACCCGTAGAAGCCGGCCCAGTAGCCCTTGGCATGCGCGGCCTTGTTCCACGCGCGGACGTAGGTGAGGACGGCGTTGTTGCAGGCGGAGTCGCTGATGTCGTACGGCTCCATGTCCAGGTACAGGGGGCTGCCCGCCTTCATGCCGAGGGCGGTCGCCTTGGCCACCGCGTCGGCGCCGTCCTTCGCTCCCTGCGTGGC
>NZ_JBEXEX010000055.1:0-46168 GCF_040606445.1 Streptomyces sp. NPDC005408
CGCAGAGGTGATCCAGGTGCTGCGCGACCGCCCCGGCACCCAGCATGTGGTGATCACCGGCCGCAACGCGCCCGCCGAGCTCGTCGACTTCGCCGTCTCCGGCCGGGGCGCCCCCCTTTTCCGGGCTGGTTCTGCTGAGCTACCGGCAGATCAGCTCGGCCAGCTCCGCCGGGCGGCTCAGCGCGAGGAGGTGTCCGCCCGGCATCTCCTCGACCGCGATGCCCAGTCGTTCCTTGGCGATACGGCGCTGGAAGTCCAGCGGGAAGAACCGGTCCTCACGTCCCTGGATGAAGCGGGTGGGGACGTCCGGCCATGCGCTCAGCGGCCAGGGCTGGGTGAACACGGCCTCCGACGGTCCGGCCTCGCCCTGGGCCATGGCCTCGTCGGTCACCTCCTGCGGGACGTCGTGGAAGAAGTCGGTCAGCAGGTCGAAGTCCGCGTCCGGGTCCCGGCCCTGCTGGGCCGCGAAAGCCGCACGCGCTTCGGCCTGGCCTGTGTTGGCCCACCAATCCCCCGCGGTCTCGCCGGGTGCCGGGACCATGGCGTTGACCAGGATCAGCCGGTCGACGGGGGCGCGATCGCAGACGAGCGGGGCGATGAATCCGGCCAGCGACTGCGCGACGAGGACGAGTTCGCCGACCGTGGCGGCGCCGATGGCCCGTACGACGGCGTCGGTGTACTCGGCGAGTCCCGCCGAGTTGTCCTGGGGCAGGTCGACGGTCACCACGTCATGGCCCCGTGCACGCAGTTCGGGCACGACCCGGTGCCAGTACCAGGCGCGGCCGTCGGCGCCGGGGATGAGTACGTATGTCGCCATGCGGCTCTCCTTACCCCGAAAAGCCGAAAAGCACCACACCCGGCGGTCCCCCGAAAGGGACCACCGCCGGGTGGGTGCCGTGACCGCGTTACACGCCGGCCGGAGCCGGTTCCTCCACGTTCTCGGAGTGCGGCTCGTCCGCCGCGCCCGACTTGGCCGCCCACTTCGCCGCCTTCTTCTTCGCGCGGCGTTCCTTGCGCAGCTCCACCATCGCGTACAGCGTCGGCACCAGGAGCAGCGTCAGCAGCGTCGACGTGATCAGACCGCCGATCACCACGACCGCCAGCGGCTTGGCGATGAAGCCACCCTCGCCGGTGACACCCAGCGCCATCGGGAGCAGCGCGCAGATCGTCGCCAGTGCCGTCATCAGGATCGGGCGGAGCCGGTGGCGGCCGCCCTCGACGACCGCTTCCACCACGCCCAGGCCCTGCGCCCGGTACTGGTTGATCAGGTCGATCAGCACGATCGCGTTGGTGACGACGATGCCAATGAGCATCAGCATGCCGATCATCGCCGGGACGCCCATCGGCGTACCGGTCACGATCAGCAGACCGAGCGCGCCGGTCGCCGCGAACGGGATCGACACCAGCAGGATCAGCGGCTGCACCAGGCTGCGGAACGTCGCCACGAGCAGCATGAAGACGATCGCGATCGCCGCCAGCATCGCCAGGCCCAGCGAGGCGAAGGCGTCGTCCTGGTCCGAGGAGACGCCGCCGATCGAAGCGGTCGCGCCCTTCGGGAGGTCCAGGGACTTCAGCTTGCTCTGCAGAGAGGCACTGACCGCGCCCGTATTGTCGCCCTTCGGCTTCGCCGTGATCGTCGCGGCCCGCGAGCCGTCGATCCGGGTCATCGAGACCGGGCCGGGCATCAGCTTCACATCGGCGATCTCACCGAGCTTCACCGCGCCGAGCGAGAGGTTGCGCAGTTCGGCCAGCGTCTTCGCGGGCTTCGCCGAGGTGATGACGACATCGCGCTCGGTGTCGTCCAGGATCGCCTTGCCCGAGGGGGTGCCGCGCACGGCCTGGCCGACGGCCAGACCCAGCGTGGTCTCGTTGAAGCCCGCGTCCGCGGCCTTCGCGTTGGCCCGGACCGAGATCCTCGGGATGCTCTGCGCCAGGTCGCTCTGTACGTCGGTGACGTCGAGCTTGGCGACCTCGGCCCGGACCGCCTCCGAGGCCTTCTTCAGCGTGTCCGCGTCGGACGCCTTCACCACGACGCTCAGGTCCTGATTGCCGAAGCCGTCGCCCGCCGCGATCGTCGTGTCGCCGATGCCCTTGAGCTTGCCGAGCTCCTCGTCGATGAGGTCGCGGGTCTTCTCGTACGACGCCGCGTCCTTCAGCGTCAGCTGGTACGAAGCCTGGTTGGCGCCCGTACCGCCGCCGAAGGCAGCCATGAAGCCGGAGGAGCCGACGGTGACCTGGTAGTCCTTGATCTCGTCGATGCCGTCGAGGACCTTCTCGACCTTCTTCGCGGAGGCGTCGGCGGCCTCCAGGCTGGTGCCGGGGGCCAGCTCCTGCTTGACGGACATGACCTCCTGCTCGCCCTGGTCGAAGAAGTTGGTCTTGAGCAGGGGCGCCATGCCGAAGGTGCCGACGAGCACGAGGAGCGCGAGGGCGACGCTGGTGATGCGGCGACGGGTCGCGAAGCGCAGCACCGGGACGTACAGCCGCTGCAGCGGGCTGCGCGCCTCCTTCTCCTCTGCCTTGCGCCGGGCCTCCTCCGGGTCGATGCCGCGTACGGCCTTCGGCGCGCGCAGGAACCAGAACGACAGCACCGGCACAACGGTCAGCGAGACCAGCAGCGAGGCGAGCAGCGCCGCGGTGACGGTCAGCGAGAACGAGCCGAACAGCTCGCCGACCATGCCGCCCACCAGACCGATCGGCAGGAACACCGCGACGGTCGTCAGCGTGGACGCGGTGACCGCTCCGGCCACCTCCTTGACCGCGGTGATGATCGCGCTCTGGCGCTCCTCGCCGTAGCCGAGGTGCCGCTTGATGTTCTCCAGGACCACGATCGAGTCGTCGACGACCCGGCCGATCGCGATGGTCAGCGCGCCCAGGGTGAGCATGTTGAGCGACAGGTCACGGGTCCACAGCACGATCAGCGCGAGGACGACCGAGAGCGGGATGGAGACCGCGGTGACCAGGGTGGAGCGCAGGGAGGCCAGGAAGACGAGGATCACGATGACCGCGAAGAGCAGGCCGAGCGCGCCCTCGGTGGTCAGACCGGAGATCGACTTGGAGACGGCGGGGCCCTGGTCGGAGACGACGGTCAGTTCGGCGCCGGAGCCCAGGTCCTTGCGGAGCTGGGGGAGCTTGTCCTTGACCGCGTCGGAGATGGCGACGGCGCTGCCGTCGTTGTCCATGGTGGCGAGGACGGCGAGGCTCTGCTTGCCGTTCGTACGGGTGATGGAGACCCGCTCGGACTCCTCCTGCTTCACCGTGGCGATGTCACCGAGGCGTACCGGCTTGCCCTTGAGGGGGGTCACCCGCAGGTCCTCGATCTGCTTCAGTGTGGTGAAGCCGCCGCCGACCTGGACGGTGCGGCTCTTGCCGTCCTCGGAGAAGGAGCCGGCGGGCATGGTCGCGCCGCCCGCCTTGAGTGCCTCGCCGAGGGCCGGGGTGTTCAGGCCCGCCGCCGCGATCTTCCTGTCGTCGGGGGTGACGGAGACCTGGAGGTCCTGGACGCCGTCGACCGAGACCTGTCCCACGCCGGCAATGTCCTCGAGCGCCGGGACGACGGTGCGATCCAGCTGGTCGGCCAGCGCCTGCTGGTCCTTGGAGGAGGTGACGGCGAGGACGACGGTCGGGATGTCGTCCGTCGAACCGGCGACGACCTGCGGGTCGACGTCCTCGGGCAGCTGGGTGCGGGCCCGGTTCACGGCCTGCTGGACATCGGCGACGAGCTGCTTGGAGCCGTCTCCGTACTCGAAGCTGGCCATGATCACGGCGTTGCCCTCGCTCGCCGTGGAGGTGATCCCCTTGATGCCGTCGACGGCCTTGATGGTGGACTCGAGCGGTTCGACGACCTGCTTCTCGACCACATCGGGGGACGCGCCCTGGTAGGGGGCGAGCACCGACACCATCGGGAGTTCGATGGAGGGCAGCAGCTGCTGCTTGAGCTGCGGGATGGCGATCGCTCCGAAGACGATCGCGACGATCGACATCAGACCGACAAGGGCCCGTTGCGACAGGCTGAATCTGGACAGCCAGGACATGGGGTCTCTCTTCTGTGGCGTGCGCGGCGGGAGGAACGTTGAGGGCATGGAGGGGCGCAGTCAGCTGCCCGCTTATACGATCAGGCATTCGAAGGGGCCCGACCGTCGATCCCAGGTCCAGTTCCTTATCCCGCGCATACCGCAGCTGGAGTAGGCGGACCGCCGGCTCACTCCACCCTTGGACGTACCAGGCCCGATTCGTAGGCAATAACCACCAATTGGGCCCGGTCGCGGGCGCCCAGCTTCGCCATCGCCCGGTTCACATGGGTCTTCACGGTCAGCGGGCTGACCTCGAGACGCTCGGCGATCTCGTCGTTGGAGTGGCCGCCGCCGACCAGGACGAGAACCTCGCGTTCGCGTCCGGTGAGCGCGGCGAGGCGCTCGGAGTACGCCTGGGTCTCCTGCCCGTCGTCCGAAGCGCCGCCCTGGGCAAGAAACTTGGCGATCAGGCCTTTGGTGGCGACCGGGGAGAGCAGTGCCTCTCCGGCGGCCGCGATCCGGATGGCGTTGAGCAGTTCTTCCGGCTCCGCCCCCTTGCCGAGGAAGCCCGAGGCCCCGGCCCGCAGCGACTGCACGACGTACTCGTCGACCTCGAAGGTGGTGAGCATGACGACGCGTACATGGGAAAGCTCGGGGTCCGAGCTGATCATGCGGGTCGCGGCGAGACCGTCCGTACCGGGCATCCGGATGTCCATCAGGACCACATCGGCCTTGGCCGAGCGGGTGAGGGCGACCGCCTCGGCGCCGTCCGCGGCCTCGCCGACGACCTCCATGTCGGGCTCGGAGTCCACCAGGACCCGGAACGCGCTGCGAAGCAGCGTCTGGTCGTCGGCGAGCAGCACCCTGATCGTCATCTGTCCTCCCCCGTGCGGGTCTTGAGGGGAAGTATCGCCTGGACACGGAAGCCGCCGCCGTAGCGCGGGCGCGCGGTCAGCGTCCCGCCGAGTGCCGTGACGCGCTCGCGCATCCCGAGCAGACCGTGGCCGCCGCCGTCCGTCTGCCCCTCGGGCTCCGCACCGTTGTCGAGCACCGTGACCTCCAGCGTCGGGCCGACCCGGATCACACTCACCTCGGCCTTGGCGTCCGTGCCCGCGTGCTTCTGCACATTGGTCAGCGCCTCCTGGATGATCCGGTACGCCGCGAGGTCGACGGCTGCAGGGAGCCGGACGCCGTCGTCGGCGCGGGCCACCTCGACCGGCAGTCCGGCCTGCCGGAAGGTGAGGACCAGCTCGTCGAGGACGTCGAGTCCTGGAGCCGGTTCGGTGGGGGCCTCCGGGTCGCCGGACTGGCGCAGCAGGCCGACGGTGGCACGCAGCTCGTTGAGCGCGGAGCGGCTGGCCTCGCGCACATGGGCGAGGGCCTCCTTGGCCTGGTCGGGGCGTTTGTCCATGACATGCGCCGCGACACCGGCCTGCACATTGACCAGGGCGATGTGGTGCGCGACCACATCGTGCAGATCGCGGGCGATCCGCAGCCGCTCCTCGGCGACTCGGCGGCGGGCCTCCTCCTCGCGGGTGCGCTCGGCCCGCTCGGCCCGCTCCCGTATCGCGTCGACGAAGGCGCGGCGGCTGCGTACGGCATCGCCCGCTGCCGCCGCCATCCCCGTCCAGGCGAAGATGCCGAGGTTCTCCTGCGTGTACCAGGGGGGCGAGCCGAAGAACATCGCCGCACCGGTCAGCACGGTCATGGTCAGCAGACCGACCCGCCAGGTGGTCGGCCGGTCGGTGCGCGATGCGACCGTATAGAGCGCGATCACCGCGCTCATCGCGACGGGTGCCGGCGGCTCCCCCACCACCAGCTCGACGACCGACACCGCACCGGTGAAGACGAGCACGGCCATCGGATTGCGGCGGCGGAAGACGAGCGCCCCGGCCACCAGGACCATCAGCACAACACTGCGCAGCTCGGGGGTGCGGCCGCCGAACTGCGGACCGTGCCGCCCGTTCGGGTCGGCGAAGGACCCGGCGACCATACAGACCAGCACGACCACGGCCACCGCGCCGTCCAGCGCCAGCGGATGCGCGCGGAGCCATTGCTGGGTGCGGGCGAACCCGGTGGCGAGTGAGGTCACATCCAGCAACGGTACGGCGTGCCGCGACAGCCGCGTACACCCGAGGACACAGCAGAAGACAGCAGAATGCCCCGCTCCGGATCAATCCGGGGCGGGGCACGCCGTCTGTTGGAGTGGCGGACGTCAGCCCGGGATGAGGCCGTCGTCGCCGAGCAGTTCCCGTACGTCTTCGAGAGTCGCGTCCGGAGCGGGAAGGATCAGCTCGGACGGCTCCAGGGAGTCGTCCGGCAGCGGCTCACCGAGCTCCCGGACCTTCTCCAGGAGCGCGCGGAGAGTCTGGCGGAAGCCGGGGCTGTCGCCGCTCTCCATCTCGGCCAGCAGCTCGTCGTCGAGCTTGTTCAGTTCGGCGAGGTGGCTGTCCGCCACCTCCAGCTGACCCTCCCCCATGATCCGTACGATCATGACGAGTCCCTACTGCTTGTCGAACTTCGGGGTGTTCTGCTGCGGGGCGGCGTCCTGCTTGCCATTGCCGCCTTCGATCGCCTGCTGCGAGGCGCTCGGGCCGCCGGCCAGCTCGGCCTTCATCCGCTGCAGCTCCAGCTCTACATCAGTACCACCGGAGATGCGGTCCAGCTCGGCGGCGATGTCGTCCTTCGCCATGCCGGACTGGTCGTCCAGGGCGCCGGAGGCGAGCAGCTCGTCGATCGCACCGGCCCTGGCCTGCAGCTGCGCGGTCTTGTCCTCGGCCCGCTGGATCGCCAGGCCGACGTCGCCCATCTCCTCGGAGATGCCCGAGAAGGCCTCGCCGATACGGGTCTGCGCCTGGGCGGCGGTGTAGGTGGCCTTGATGGTCTCCTTCTTCGTACGGAAGGCGTCGACCTTGGCCTGCAGCCGCTGGGCCGCGAGAGTGAGCTTCTCCTCCTCGCCCTGCAGCGTCTGGTGCTGGGTCTCCAGGTCGGTGACCTGCTGCTGGAGCGAGGCACGGCGGGACAGCGCTTCGCGCGCCAGGTCCTCACGGCCGAGCGCCAGCGCCTTGCGGCCCTGGTCCTCCAGCTTGGTCGACTGTCCCTGCAGCTGGTTCAGCTGCAATTCCAGCCGCTTGCGGGAGGTCGCCACATCGGCGACTCCGCGGCGCACCTTCTGCAGCAGTTCCAGCTGCTTCTGGTACGAGTAATCGAGGGTCTCGCGCGGATCCTCGGCCCGGTCAAGGGCCTTGTTTGCCTTCGCGCGGAAGATCATCCCCATACGCTTCATGACACCGCTCATGGGCTTCGCGCGCCCCCTTCTGACGGACTCAGCTTCAGCACTCCAACAGAACCCACAGTACGGGCCCTGCATCCATTACCGCACTGTTCGGGGACGGATGCGCTCCTCCCCAAGGACGACTGCTCACGGCATCGATCCGGCGCAAGGAGTAGGTGGCCGTCATGGAAACCGCGGGCAACGTCCGCTCTGTCCGGCTTGTGGCCGGCTTCTGTCCTGTACTGACGCCCGGTGTTGCCGGATCGTTCCCCAGCGGCGTTGGGTCCATGCGTTCCACCCCGTACCCTTGGGCTTTGTGTTTGGTAGCCGTTCCAAGGAAGAGAAGTCCCCCACCGACAAGGTGCAGCTGGACCTCTCCAAGCAGCCCCGCGACCCCGAGGCCCCCAAGGGCCGCCCCACGCCGAAGCGCAGTGAGGCCCAGACCCAGCGCCGCCGTGCCTCCAGCAGCGCGCCGGCCGACCGCAAGGAGGCCTCGAAGCGCCAGCGGGATGCCCGCCGCGCGGACCTCGCCAAGCAGCGCGAGGCCCTCGCCAGTGGCGACGAACGGTATCTGCCGGCTCGTGACAAGGGACCGGTCCGCCGGTTCGTGCGCGACTTCGTCGACTCCCGCTTCTGCATCGCCGAGTTCTTCCTGCCGCTCGCGGTGGTGATCCTGGTCCTGAGCATGGTCCGGGTCGGCTCGCTGCAGAACATCGCACTGCTGCTGTGGCTCGGTGTGATCGTGCTGATCGTCGTCGACTCGATCGGCCTGGCGTTCCGCATGAAGAAGCAGCTGAACGAGCGCTTCCCGAACGAGCCCAAGCGCGGCGCGGTCGCCTACGGCCTGATGCGTACGCTCCAGATGCGCCGACTGCGTCTGCCGAAGCCGCAGGTCAAGCGCGGAGAGCGGCCCTGAGTCCGGAAGTCTCCGGATTCGGGGGCGCTTCGGCCGAATGGCTGGCCGGGCTCGGCGGACTGCGCAACATCGTCCGCCAGGAGCTTGTCGCCCGCCAGCTCGACGAGCAGATAGCCGCCCGCTACCCGGTCGGGCAGCGGCTGCGGATTCTCGACGTCGGCATGGGCCAGGGCACCCAGGCGCTGCGCCTGGCCCGGGCCGGTCACACCGTGACCGGCCTGGAGTCCGACGCAGAGATGCTGAAGGCGGCCCGTGAGTCGCTCGTCACCGAACCGGCCGGGATCCGCGAGCGGGTCCGGCTGATCGAGGGCGACGGCCGCGACACCGGGGTGCACTTCCTGCCCGGCAGCTTCGACGTGGTGCTCTGCCACGGCGTGCTGATGTATGTCCAGGAGCCGGACGCGATGCTCGCGGGCCTGGCCCGGATGCTGGCACCCGGGGGCCTGCTCTCCCTGCTGGTGCGCAACGGGGACGCGCTGGCCATGCGGCCGGGCCTTGCCGGGGACTGGCCGGGCGCGCTGAACGCCTTCGACTCGGACACGTACACCAACAGGCTCGGGCTTTCGGTGCGCGCCGACCGGCTGGAGGCGCTGACGGCGACGCTGGCGGGGATCGCGGCGCCGCTGCACGCCTGGTACGGCGTACGTGTCTTCACCGACTGGGGGTCCGGGGATTTTCCCCCGGGAAGGCACAGCACGGACAACGTGCCGAACGACGCCGAGCTGCCCGCCGCCGAGCTGGACCGGCTGCTGGCAGCGGAGGACCGGGCAGGGCGCACGGAGCCCTACCGCAGGGTCGCCGCGCTGCTGCACCTGTGCGGAGTACGCGGCTGAATTCCCCGCCGGGTCAGGCACGTTGGCGGTTTTCGCGTCCTCACTGAAGTGACCACCGCAGAGTCCACAGAGAAGCCGCCCGTCAGACTCCCGGCCCGGGAGACCTGGCGGGCGCTGTACGCACACTTCCGCCCGCACCGCTGGGTCGTCGCGCTCGGCGCTTCCCTGGCCCTGGTGGGCACGGTGACCGGTCTTGCCCAGCCGCTCGCCGCCAAGTCCCTGGTCGACAAGCTCGGCCAGGACGAGTCGATCACCGGCGTCCTGCTGCTGCTCACCGGTCTGGTGGTGCTCGGCACGGCGATCGAGGCGGTGGGCACGTACATCCTGGAGCGGACCGCCGAGTCCGTGGTCCTCGCCGCACGCCGCTCGCTGATCGGGCGGCTGCTGCGCCTGCGGCTGCCGGAGGTGGAGCGCACCCAGCCGGGCGATCTGATGTCCCGGGTCACCTCCGACACCACGCTGCTGCGCGCGGTCACCACCCAGTCGATCGTCTCGGCGGCGACCGGCGGGCTCGCCTTCATCGCCACGATCGTGATGATGGGGCTGATGGACGTGGTGCTGCTCGGCGTCACTCTGGGCGTGATCGTGCTGATCGGCGGCTGTGTCGGGCTGCTGATGCCGAAGATCGCGCAGGCGACGAAGCGTTCGCAGGAGGCGGTCGGCGAGATATCCACCGTCCTGGAGCGGGCCTTCGGCGCCTTCCGTACGGTCAAGGCCTCCGGCGCCGAGGAGCGCGAGACGGAGGTCGTCTCGAAGGCTGCGCGTGAAGCGTGGCGGCACGGCGTACGGTCCGCGAAGTGGCAGTCCGCGGCCTGGTCCTCGGTGGGCCTGGCCGTGCAGGTGTCGTTCCTGGCGGTGCTGGGGATCGGCGGTGCGCGGGTCGCGTCAGGGGCGATCTCCGTCTCGACGCTCGTGGCCTTCCTGCTGTTCCTCTTCTATCTGATCGACCCGGTGTCGAAGCTGGTGGAGGCGGCTTCGCAGTACCAGGTGGGCTCGGCGGCGATCGCGCGGATCGTGGAGGCGGAGCGGCTGGAGACGGAGACTCTGACGGCGCCGCAGGGCGTCCTGGGCACGGGCCCGGCGTCGGTCGTCTTCAAGGACGTCACCTTCCGCTACCGGGACGATCTCCCCTATGTCCACCAGGGCGTCTCCTTCGAGGTGCCCGGGGCCGGGATGACGGCCTTCGTCGGCCCGTCCGGCGCGGGCAAGACGACGGTCTTCGGGCTGATCGAGCGCTTCTACGAGGCGGGCGGCGGCCGGATCATCGTGGACGGCAGGGATGTTCGGGACTGGCCGCTGGCCGATCTGCGGGCCTCGATCGGCTACGTCGAGCAGGACGCTCCGGTGCTGTCGGGGACGCTGCGCGAGAACCTGGTCTTCGCCGCGCCGGACGCGAGCGAGGAGCAGATCCGGGGCGTTCTCGTACGGGCAAGGCTGGACGCTCTCGTGGACCGGCTGCCGGACGGTCTGGAGACGGTGGTTGGGCATCGCGGCTCCAAGCTCTCGGGCGGCGAACGCCAGCGGGTGGCGATCGCGCGTGCGCTGCTGCGGCGGCCCCGGCTGCTACTTCTGGACGAGGCGACCTCGCAGCTCGACGCGGTCAACGAGATGGCGCTGCGCGATGTGGTCGCCGAGGTGTCGCGGGATGTGACCGTGCTGGTGGTGGCGCACCGGCTGTCGACGGTGACGCTGGCGGACCGGATCGTGGTGATGGACGCGGGGAAGGTACGGGCGGTGGGGACGCACGGAGAGCTGGTGGCGTCGGATCCGCTGTACGGGGAGCTGGCGGCGACGCAGTTCCTGGCGACGGCCCCCTGATCGGGGGTCTACCGGAGGCCGCCACGTACGGAC
Organism: Streptomyces sp. NPDC005408; assembly: GCF_040606445.1. Taxonomy (NCBI): domain Bacteria; kingdom Bacillati; phylum Actinomycetota; class Actinomycetes; order Kitasatosporales; family Streptomycetaceae; genus Streptomyces; species Streptomyces sp. NPDC005408. Next base: position 10,888 of record NZ_JBEXEX010000055.1, read on the forward strand.
AAAAGTGATACTCCGGACATGGAGATATCACTCGTACGACGTCGTGCCGTGCTGACGTTGACCGCTGCGGTCTGCGCGGTCTGTGCGGTCGCCCTGGTGGGCGGCTGCACGGGCGGCTCCTCCGAGGATTCGGGGGCGACGACGCAGGCGGCGCCGAGGGTCACCAGTGATCTGCAGACCGACTACCAGACCGTGATCAGGAATGTGCTGCCGTCCGTCGTGCAGATCGAGACGGGGAGTGGTCTGGCCTCCGGGATCGTCTACAACAACAAGGGCCATGTCGTCACCAACGCGCATGTGGTGGGCGCGGAGAAGAAGTTCAGGGTGACCGTTGCGACGGGCGAGCAGGAGTTGGGCGCGACGCTGGTCTCCACCTTCCCGGAGCAGGACCTGGCGGTCATCCAACTCGACAAGATCCCGGCGGGGCTGAAGCCTGCGACCTTCGGCGACTCCTCGAAGGTCGAGGTCGGCCACATCGTGCTGGCGATGGGCTCGCCGCTCGGCCTGTCCAGCAGCGTCACCCAGGGCATCGTCTCGGCGGTCGGCCGCACAGTCAGCGAGAGCGAGCAAGGCGGCGGCACGGGGGCGACGATCGCCAACATGGTCCAGACGTCCGCGGCGATCAACCCGGGCAACAGCGGTGGGGCGCTGGTCAATCTGGACAGCGAGGTGATCGGGATCCCGACGCTGGCGGCGGCGGATCCGAGCATCGGCGAGGCCGCGGCGCCGGGGATCGGCTTCGCGATCCCGGCCTCGATGGTGAAGACGGTCGCCGACCAGATCGTCAAGGACGGCCGGGTCACGGACTCGGGCCGGGCGGCACTGGGCATCACGGTCCGCACAGTGCTCGACGACAGCTACCAGCCGTCGGGGGTGGCGGTGGTGTCGGTGGCCAAGGGGGGCGCGGCGGACAAGGCGGGGATCCGCCCCGGGGACATCATCACGAAGGTGGGCTCCACGGAGACCTTGACGGTCACGTCGCTGGCGGAGGCGCTGGCGGTGGAGAAGCCGGGCGGGGTGGTGGCGGTGACGTATGTGAGGGATGGGGAGTCGGTGCGGGTGGAGGTGACGCTGGGGGAGGTCTGACGGGCCGAGCCGGGGGGCCGGGGGGCGCCTGCGGCGGGCCTTCCCCTGCCCGCCCCTTCCCGACCCGGGGCTCCGCCCCGGACCCCGCTCCTCAATCGCCGGAGGGGCTGAATGTTCAGCCCCTCCGGCGATTGAGGCGGAGCCGCGAAGCCCCAGTTACCCCTCGTTCGCCTGGAGAGACATCGGGCCGTAGATCTTCGTGCCGTCCTCCGACAGCACCACCTGGTCCGCCCCGCCCTCCAGCAAGTCCTTCCAGAACTCGCCGATCCAGGACTCCGCGTCACCCTGCGTCGTGAACTCCTCCGGCTGCACCGCCGGCTGGACCTCCGTTCCGTCGGACTTCTCGAAACGCCACGTCCATGCCATGTCCGCCTCCCACTCCCAGGGGCCACCAGCTGATCTCTTTGCTGCCCGCAGCGTAGCCGGGCGCGCACGCCCCGCGGTGACGCGGGAGGATCAGATGCGTGGAACTCACTCTGCTCGGCACCGGCGCGCCCGCCGGACTCCCCCGGCCCGACTGTCCGTGCGCCGTCTGTGCCACCGCGCGCGGGGCCTTGGCGCGGGCCGCCACCGCGCTGCTCGTGGACGGGGCCCTGCTGCTCGATCTCACGCCCGGTGCCGCCCTGGCCGCCGCGCGGGCGGGGCATTCCCTCGTCGGCGTACGGCAGGTGCTGCTGACGCATCCGCACGACGGGCCCGCGGTCGATCTGCCCGCAGGGCTGCCCGCGGCCGGGCGGGTGCCGGACGGGCGGGAACTGACGCTGATCAGCGGGCACCGGGTGCGGGCCGTGCCGATGGACAACCCGGGCACGGGGTACGAGGTGACGTCGCCGGAGGGCGAGCGGCTGCTGTATCTGCCGCCGGGCGGATCGCCCGCGGGTCTCGCGGAGGGCCTCGCGGCGTACGACATGGTCGTCGGCGATGTCGTGGGGCGGCCCGACGCGATCGCCCGGCTGCGCGCGTCCGGGGCGATCGGCCCGACCACCGACATCATCGCCGTGCACCTGGACCACGACGTCCCCGGCGGCGGCCCCGAGCTGGCCCGGCGGCTCGCAGCCGCGGGTGCGCGGGCCGTGCCGGACGGGACGACGGTGACCGTCGGCGAGTACCAGGCCGTATCGGATCTCCCCCGCCGCACCCTGATCACCGGCGGCGCCCGCTCGGGCAAGTCCCTGGAGGCGGAACGCAGGCTGGAGACCTTCCCCGAGGTGCTGTACGTCGCGACCGGCGGCAGCCGGGACGGCGACGCCGAGTGGGCGGCACGGGTCTCGCTGCACCGTGAGCGCAGGCCCGGCTCCTGGCGTACCGCCGAGACCTGCGATCTCGTACCCCTCCTCGTCGAGGAGGGGCCGCCGCTGCTGATCGACTGTCTGTCCCTGTGGCTGACCGACGCGATGGACAAGGCGGGTGCCTGGGACGACGCGACTTGGGAGGCGGGCGGCGAGGGCGCGCTTCGCGAGCGGGTCACCGAACTGATCGCCGCGGTACGGGCCACCTCGCGCACCGTCGTCGGGGTGACCAACGAGGTCGGCAGCGGGGTCGTGCCCGCCACCGCGTCGGGCCGCCGCTTCCGTGATGAACTGGGCCGCCTCAACGCCGCCTTCGCCGACGAGTGCGAGCAGGTCCTGCTGGTCGTCGCAGGCCAGGCCCTCGTGCTGCGCAGCTGACGGGCGCTGCGCAGGCTCGACATGGCTGCCGGTACTGTTCGGCGAATGAGCAGGCTGAATCTCGATGACTTCTCCGATCTGATCGAGCGTCCCGACAGCGGCATCCGGCGTGACGCCGAGGAACGCCGGGAGCGGCTGATCGTTCCGCCCGGTTCCCTCGGGCGGCTCGACGAGCTGGGCGAGTGGCTCTCCGCCGCGCAGGCCTCCGTACCGGTCAAGGCCATCGTGCAGCCGCGTGTGGTGCTGTTCGCCGGTGATCACGGGGTCGCCCAACTGGGCGTCTCCGGGCGGGAGTCCGGCTCCGCGCACAAGCTCGTGCGCGCCACGCTGGAGGGCGCGAGCCCGGTCGCCGTGCTGGCCCGCCGCATGGGTGTGCCAGTGCGGATCGTCGACGCCGGCCTGGACTGCGACCCGGAGCTGCTGCCCGAGGAGGTCGTACGCCACCGGGTGCGGCGCGGCAGCGGACGGATCGACGTCGAGGACGCGCTGACGATCGAGGAGGCCGAGGCCGCCGTACGCCTGGGCATGGCGATCGCCGACGAGGAGGCCGACTCCGGCACCGATCTGGTCGTGCTCGGCGATCTGAGCGTCGGCGGCACCACGCCCGCGTCGACGCTGATCGCCGCGCTGTGCGGCACCGACGCCTCGGTGGTGACCGGCCGCGGCGGGGCGGGCATCGACGATCTGGCGTGGATGCGCAAGTGCGCGGCGGTCCGCGACGCGCTGCGGCGCGCCCGGCCGGTGCTCGGGGATCAGCTGGAGCTGCTGGCGGCGGTGGGGGGCGCGGATCTGGCGGCGACGACCGGCTTCCTGCTGCAGAGCGCCGTACGCCGGATGCCGGTGATCCTCGACGGGGTCGTGTCGGCGGCGTGTGCGCTGGTCGGACAGCGTGCTGCGTTCCGCGCTCCGGACTGGTGGCTCGCGGGCCAGGTGAGCGGCGAACCGGCGCAGTCGAAGGCGCTGGACCGGATGGCGCTCAACCCGCTCCTCGATCAGGGCGTCACTGTGGGGGAAGGAACCGGGGCATTGCTCGCACTCCCCCTCGTGCAGGCGTCTGCCGCGCTCGCGGCCGAACTGCCGGAGCGTACGGCGCCGGTTGAGCCGGAAGAACCGGCCGAGCCGGTGGAGAGCGACACGGACTGACGCGCAGGCTGCGGCCGCCACAGGCGGCCGCAGCCTCGCCCATCTTGGCGCGTGATGCCCCATATCATCGCGTTTCATGGGAGAGGTCCGTTTGTCCAGCGTAGAGGCGAGCCGAAGCACGAGCCGCAGCATCGACCGCTCACGGCGCAGCGCGGCGTTCGCCGTCTGGTATCTGCGCGCCGTGACGTTCATCAATCTCCTTAGCGCCGTATGGGTCTCTCTCGGGCAGGATCTGCGGCGCCACAACATCGATGACTTCTTCACGCCGTATCTGCTGACCGCGGGCTTCGCCTCCGGAGCCTTCACGCTCTTCCTGGCGATCACCATGCGCCGGCGCAAGCGGGCCGCGTGGATCCTCAACCTCGTCCTTGCGGGGCTCTTTCTGTTGCTCTTCGTCCTCGCGATCGCCGTCGACCCCGAGATCCGCGAGCACGCGCAGAACTGGATCTCGCTGGTCCTGACGGCCGCCTTCGTGCTCGCCCTGGTGCTCGGGCGGCGGGAGTTCTACGCGAAGGGCGACCGCTCCAACCCCAGGCTGGCCGCGGCCGTCGCGGTCGGCGGGCTGCTGGTCACCTCGCTGCTCGCCGCAGTCCTCGTCACCGTCACCAACACCTCCGCCAACCACTCCACCTTCCTGGAGCGCTGGCGCTACGGCGTGATGCGACTGGTCTCGCTCGCCGCCGACGACTCCCGCTTCGCCGGGATCGCCACGCCCGGCTGGGTGAATGTCACCATCAACGTCCTGTCCACGCTGCTCCTGCTCGCCGTTCTGTACGCGGCCTTCCGCTCGCGCCGGGCCGTCGACCCGCTCACCGAGGACGACGAGGAGCGGCTGCGCGTCCTGCTGCAGCGGCACGGCGACCGGGACTCGCTCGGCTACTTCTCGCTGCGCCGCGAGAAGAGCGTGGTCTGGTCCCCGACCGGGAAGGCCGCCGTCGTCTACCGGGTCGTCGGCGGGGTCTCGCTCGCGTCCGGCGACCCCATCGGCGACCCGGAGGCCTGGCCCGGCGCGATCGACCCGTGGCTGACCGAGGCGCGCGAACACGGCTGGATCCCCGCGGTGATGGGCGCGAGCGAGGAAGCGGGCACCATCTATGCGCGGCACGGCCTGGACGCCCTGGAACTGGGCGACGAGGCGATCGTCGAGACCGACGACTTCACCCTGGACGGGCGCGCGATGCGCACCGTGCGCCAGGCCTACAACCGGGTCGGGCGCGCCGGGTACGAAGTGCGCATCCGCCGCCACGAGGAGATCCCGCCCGAGGAGATGGACGTCCTGCTCAGGCGCGCCGACGACTGGCGCGACGGGGCGACCGAGCGCGGTTTCTCGATGGCGCTCGGGCGGCTCGGCGATCCGGGTGACGGCCGCTGCGTCATGCTCGAGTGCACGGACGGCGAAGGCGCACTGCGTGCGGTGCTGAGCTTTGTGCCCTGGGGCCCCAAGGGGCTCTCGCTCGATCTCATGCGGCGTGACCGTGACTCCGAGAACGGCCTGATGGAGTTCATGGCCATCGAACTCCTCGAGCGCTCGAAGGAGATCGGGATCACACAGGTCTCGTTGAACTTCGCGATGTTCAGGTCGGTCTTCGAACGCGGCTCGAAGCTCGGCGCCGGTCCGGTGCTGAGACTGTGGCGCTCGCTCCTCAGCTTCTTCTCCCGCTGGTGGCAGATCGAGTCGCTCTACCGGGCCAACGCCAAGTACCGGCCGATCTGGGAGCCCCGTTTCATGCTCTTCGAAAAGAGCGCCGACCTGCTGCGCATCGGGATCGCGGCGGGCCGCGCCGAGGGCTTCCTGGAGGCGCCCGGTCTGCCCAAGTGGATGCACCGCAGACACCTCGAGACCAAGCGTTGAACACAGTGAGCGCGTTCGCGCGCCGCGAGTGGGGGCCTCTGTACGCGACCCTGCGGCATGCGGTCGTCACCGAGAAGTGCCGCGCCATTCCGATGACACTCGGGGCCGTCTGCCTCACCGCGTTCTTCCAGTTGGTGCAGAACCAGTCCTGGGGCCTCGGCCCGGTCCGCGACATCGGCTTCGTCAAGGCCGATGACCCGCTGTGGGTGGCCCTGCTGCGCACCCCGCTGTCGCTGTTCGTGCCCGCGCTGGATCTTCCGGTGTGGGGCGCGCTGGCACAGGTGCTGCTGGTGTTCGGGATCGCGGAGATCTGCCTCGGCAAGTGGCGGACGCTGGTCATCGCGTACGTCTCGACCCTGGCGGGGACGACTTGCGCACGGATCGGCGTCTCGCTCGGCCCCGACCACATCCTCGGGCTGCCCGCGTCGGACGCCCAGGTCGTCGACACCGGCCCGTCCGCGGCCGTCATCGGTCTCGCGCTCTTCGTCTGCTGGCGCTACCGGGCCTGGTTCACGGCCGCGATCGTGGTCGTGGCGATGATCGTCGAGGTGCTGGTCAAGAACAACCTCGCGGGCAAGGAGCATCTGGCGGCGATCGTGGCCGTGTTCACGGTGATCGGGATTTCGGCGCTGCGACGGCGAAGGCGGCGGCGCAGGATTCAGCTCTCGCGCACGTCGGGCCGGTCGGGTGCGCCGCCGATCAGATCCTGAAACTTGCGCCGCGGCCGGTCCCAGCGGCGGTCGTGGTGGAAGGAGCGCAGCCGGGCCCTGGCGCGGGCCTTGGGCCGCTTGCGGTAGAAGCGCCGTGCCCAGGGCGAGCCGGGCCGGGCAAGACGTACCGCCCCGAACATCGCGACGAACGGCACCAGCACGCTGATGAGGGCCATCCGTGGCTTCCCCTTGAACAGGGTCATGAGCACCAGGAGGAAGTTGATCATCAGCGTCACGATCAGCGAGGCGCGGTTCTGTCGCTCGTCGGGGGTCATCTCATTGACGCCGAGCGGCGAGAAGCCGCTGAGGACCAGCCCCGCCAGGGCCGCGGCGAGCACCACGACCTCCACGCTCTGGCGGCCCTGCTCGCTCCAGTAGACGTCGTCGAGGTGCAGGATCAGCGCGAACTCGTCCAGGACGAGGCCCGCCCCCATGCCGAAGACGACTGCGCAGACCGCGGCGGCAACGCCCCACCTGCTGCTGCCGACCGCCCCGAAGCCGCCGACGACGATGAGGATGATGCCGGGGACCACGTGGTGGATGTGCATACCGCCCGGCGTGACGTTCTTGAACGGCCCGCGCCCTGCCCTGATCAGCCGGACGACCATGCGGGTGATCAGAAAGGTGAGCACGAAGGAGGTCAGCGCGAGCAGCATCGGGAGCTTTCCCGGCTCTGTGATGTTGCGGCTAAACCAGTGACCCATGCCACCCGCTCCCGATTTGTGCCTCTCGCGCAATTTACCTTCAGTCGGGCCGGGCTACCCTTCGCCGGTGATCCTTTCGGCCGGTATACGTTTCGCCTTCGGCACCCTGACCGTCCTTCCGGTCCGCGTCTCCCGATGGGACCGGGACGCGGCACGCGCCGGGATGCTGTGCGCTCCGCTGGCCGGTCTGGTCGTGGGCCTGTTCGCGGCGGGCGTCGGCGGATTGCCGGCACTGCTGGGCTCGGGCCCGCTGCTCGCCGCGGTGGCCACGGTCGCCGTCCCCGCGGCGCTCACCCGCGGCCTGCATCTGGACGGCCTCGCCGACACCGCCGACGGTCTCGGCAGCGGCAAGCCCGCCGAGGACGCGCTGCGGATCATGAAGCAGTCGGACATCGGGCCATTCGGGGTCATCACGCTGCTGTTCGTGCTGCTCGCCCAGGTCGCGGCGGTGGCCGAGCTGTACGCCCAGAGCTGGGCGCACGGCGCAGTCGGTGCGGCCGTCTCGGCCGTGACCGCACGCCTCGCCCTGACCCTGGCCTCACGCGCGGGCGTCCCGGCGGCCCGCCCGGAGGGCCTGGGCGCTGCGGTCGCGGAGACCGTTCCCGTACGCACAGGGGTGGCCGTCGCGGCGCTGGTCACCGCCCTCTGCGCGGCCGCGGGCGCGCTCCTCGGCGGATACGGCGGGGTGCTGCACCAGGCGCTCGCGGTCCTGGCAGGACTGGGCGCGGCCCAACTCCTGCTGCACCACTGTGTACGCCGCTTCGGCGGGGTGACCGGGGATGTGTTCGGCGCGCTCGCCGAGACGGCGGCGACGGCCTCGCTCGTAGCGCTGGTGCTCGGCTAGGTCCTGTCCGGTCGATCGGGCCGGATCAATGAGCGGGTCTGGCGATGGGGGCACCTCCCGTGCCCGAAGGGCTACGGGGGAGCATCGCAAGGCATGAGGATGGGGGTCCCCCCGCCGAAGGCAGGTGGAGAGCCGACGCGGAGCGTCGGCGACCGACGACAACGCAGCGAAGTACCGTGCCAGGGCACGCGAGCCCGGCACGATCGGCCGGACAGGCCTAGCAGGGCCTGCGCCAGACCCCCAGCTCGTACTTCTTCAGCATCGAGCTGAGGTCGAGGCGCCGCACCCCGGGGCAGAACTCCCCGGTCTTCAACTCGTACTCGACATGGAAGACCGCCTTGTCCGCCTCGATGAACGGCGTCAGCTCCGCGCACTCGTCGTGCTCCGCACACTGCTCGTTGACCGCGAAGTCGAAGTCACCCACCAGCTGCGGGATCTGGTCCAGGTCGTTCTTGAGTCCGACGGCCAGGCCGCGGTCGTGGGCGAGGCGGGCGATCAGGCGGTTGTAGCGCAGCTGGTCGGCGGCGGTGATACGGAAGCCGGTGGGGTTGGCGTACGCGTCCATGTTGTCGGGCTCGACCGCGTCGAAGCCCTTGGTGCGGCACATGTCGATGCGCGCGGCCATGAGGGGTTCGAGGACGTCGGTGCGCCGGATGTCGAGCCAGCGCTCGCCGTCCCAGCCGTTGCCGCGACCGAGGACCTCCTTGGGGAACTTCGCCGCGTCCGGGCGGAAGTCCTCCCAGGCGCCGGTGGAGAGATAGCAGATGACCTTGCGGCCGCGGCGGTGCAGATCGTCGACGGCGGACTTGGGGTGGTCGAAGCCGTCGATGTCGTACACAGGCACATCCACGGTCGGATCCAGCTTGCCGCTGAGCTGCCACTGCCAGCCCAGGCCGGGCTCGGGCTGCCAGCGCCCGGGGGTCGGGTGGTCGTCGTCCGGCGCTGTGGTGCAGCCCGTCAGTACGAGAAGGAGCAGCGCGAGCAGCAGCGGCAGTCGTCTCAACGGGCCGGCTCCAGTGCGTGCGGGAGCGTGCCCCACGGGTGGGCACCGGCGCCGGGGACCAGGCAGTGGACGGCCGCGGAGGCGCGGGCCTCGGGCGGGGCCGCGTACACGAGATGGCAGAAGCGTTCGGGCGGGTGGGCGGCGGTCCAGAGCGGGACGGCGAGGCCGCGGTAGCTGTCCCACGGTCCCTCGAACGTGACCAGCAGGTCGGCGAGTTCGGCATAGGCGGGGTCCGGGTGCACGCCGTGGTTGAGGACGAGGGTCTCCGCGCCGGCCGCGCGGGCGGCGACGGCGAGGCGGCGGTAGTAAGGCAGCGCTTCGGGGTCCGCGGACGCCTGGTCGAGGAAGGCCCCGTCCGTGCCGTACCAGTCGCGGTGGAGCAGCAGATCCCGTACGACGGCGGCGTGCGGGCGGCGGGCGTAGTCGGTGTCGGCATAGCCGAGGACGCGGACCCCGGCCGCGCGCAGCTGCTCCGCGACGGCCGCGAACGCCGGGTCGGGTGCGGCGCCGGGGCCGCTGGCCGGGTTGAGCACCACGCCGTGGATCCGGGGTGCGGCAGCGACCAGGGCGTCCCAGGCGTCGGGCTGTTCGGCGGGATGCTCGTAATACGGCACCAGCAGCGTCTTCACGGAGCGCTTCCTCATATGCGGTGGGCGGTCGCACGGCCCAGCAGAACACAGACAAGACCGGCCAGCAGCCCCGCCGCCCCCGCCGCGACACCGAGCCCGACGAGCCTCGGGCTTCCGGCGCCGGTGAGCAGGGCGGCGGTCTGGGCGAGCGCGGCCGTGCAGCAGACCGCGGCCGCGCCGGTCACCGCGCCGAACGACTGGAGCAGCAGTCCCGTCCAGAGCGTCGTGCCGATGAGCAGCAGGGTGGCGAGGCGCACCCCGCCGAGCGCGGGGGCGTCGGGCCACAGCAGCGTCCCGGCGACGGCGAGCACGAACAGGACCGCGAGATACCCGGCGAGACACTCGGCGAGCACGGCGGCGGCGGCGCGCCAGAAGGCCCGCGAGGTGGTGCTGGCGCGCAGCCCGGCGAGGCTTTCGCCGCGGAAGCGGTGCAGGAGCCACTCGGCGGGGCCCATGCTGAGCGTGAGCGCGACGGCGGACGGGGCGGAGACGACGGCGCCGGGGTCGCCGGCGAGGACGTCGCCGAGGGCGGTGTAGAGGACGAGGAGGCCGGTGCCGAGGCCGAAGAGTCCGTAGGGGACGGAGGTCCGCAGCGGTGGGCGGTTGTTTCCCCCACCCCGCCCCTTCCCGAAACTGCGGGCAAGCCCCCAGACCCCCGTACGCGCTTCGCGCGTGTCCTCAAACGCCGGACGGGCTGGATATGCGGCCCGCAGCACGCCCCCCGCCAACCACACCGCCGCCCCCAGCGACACCGCCAACAGCACCACCCGCACCGGCACCGGCACCGCATACGGGATCGACAGCACCGCCCCCGCCGTCATCGGCAGCAGCGCGCACAGCAGCGCCCGTTCGCGGTCCAGGACCAGCAGGACCGTCGCCGCCGACAGATACAGCGCCTGGGCCGTGGCGAAACCGGCCGCCGGCCACTGGCCCGGGCCCGACGAGGCCAGCGCCGCGGCCCCCGCCGCAGCGGTGCCGAGCAGCGCACCCGCAGGCGCACCCGTCAGCAACGAGCGGGCCGCCGCCTCGCGGTCGCCCAGGCCCAGCCAGGAGTAGGCCCGGTGGGAGAGCGCCTGGTTCCACACCCACCCGGTCAGCGCGCCCGCGAGCAGCGGGGCCAGGCCCGCTCCCCGCAGCAGCGGCGCGCCCAGGACGTATGCGAGACCCGGCAGTGCGAAGACCAGGCCGCGCAGGAGACAGCCGAGCAGACCCACCCGCCACGGGTCGACGGGCGGCCCTGGAGGCTCCGGATAGCTGCGCGGGATACGGGCGTACAGCTCCTCCGCGAGCGCGAAGGAGTCATCGCGGCCGTAGGTGAGCCGGATGTGGTCGTCCGTCATGCCGTCGGATTCGAGGATCGCGGCGATCTCGTCGGGGTGGACGGCCGCCGCGACCAACTCCTCCATCCGGTGGGCGAGTTCGTCGAGGGGATCGGCGGCCCGGCCGGACCCCTCGGCACCCTGCCGGTGCCGCGGCAGCACCGGCAGGGTGTCGACGTGCTGGCCGGGCCCTTGCCACAGCGGTCCGCTCACCCCAGCGCCCACTTCGGGGCGCGCCAGACGTGCGCTTCCTCCGGCTCGGGCAGCCCGGCCAGTTCGAGGTAGATACGCCGGAAGCCGTCCACCGAGCGCCTCAGCGTGAACCGGTCGACGACCCGCTGCCGGGCGAGCCGCCCGAGTTCGGCCCGTCGTGCCGCGTCCCGCAGCAGCCCCAGCGTCGCCTCCGCCATCACCGCGGGTTCACGAGGCGGCACCACGAGGCCCGTGTCGCCGACCGCTTCCCGTACCCCGCCCACATCTGTGGAGACGGTGGCACGGCCGCAGGACATCGCCTCGATGAGCGAGAAGGGGAACCCTTCGCTGATGCTGGAGAGCAGCACCACGCTGCCCGCCGCATAGGCGCGGGCCACATCACTGACCCGTCCCTCCCAGACGACGCCGTCCACGACGCCCAGCTCGGCGGCGAGCTTCTCCAGCCGGATGCGATACGCCTCGCCGCCCGCGGGCACCCCGCCGAACAACCGCAGGCGCGTCTCGGGGAGTTCGGCGCGGACGATGGCGTACGCCCGGATCAGCGTCTCCAGGTCCTTGATCGGGTCGATGCGGCCCGCCCAGGAGATCGTCGGCACGTCCGGTTCGGGACCGGCCTGCGGAAAGGCGTGCGGGTCGACGCCGTTGTAGACGGTGCGGATACGGTCCGCGGGCGCCCCGCCCCGTTCCTCCCATCGCCGGTTGTACTGATTGCAGGGCGTGATCAGAGAAGCGCGCTTGTAGCCGAGCGAGTTCAGCTCCCGGTAGAAGCCCAGCATCAGCGCCTTGACGGGGGCCCGCTGGCCCTCGGCGCGGTAGCCGAGATAGCGCTCGCGCAGGTAGATGCCGTGCTCCGTCAGCAGGAACGGGACGCCCTCGAACCGCTGGGCCGCCAGCGCGGGCAGGGTGGCGAGCCCCGCGCTGACGGCGTGCGCGATCGAGTCGTCCGGTATCCGCACCGCCAGCGGCCTCAGCGCGTGCTCCAGCAGATCGGTGGCGGTGAGCGCGTCGTGCACGGTGGGCCGGGACGCCGAGATCTGCAGATGCGGCATGGTCCAGATCCACATCAGTGAGCGCAGGACGGACTCCGAGCGCAGCGCCGCCGTCAGCCGTCCGGCACGGGCGAACTCGGCGAGTGCGTCGAGCCCTTCGCCGAAGTCGCAGCCCGCCGACGGGTCGAGCACCGACAGCAGGAAGCGCTCGTAGACATCGATGAAGCGGCGCCGCTCCCGCCCGTACAGCGGGAGCCGCCGGCCCGGCACCGGCCCCCAGAGCGGGAAGGCCGTGTGCCGGTAGACGTTCGGCGGGAGCTGCCAGGTGACCGGCTCACGGCCGGTGCCGGTGAGGGCGACGACCTGGAAGTCGACCTCCGGCATGCCGCGTACGAGCTGGTCGCACCAGGTGGAAACTCCCCCGTGGACGTGCGGATAGGTGCCTTCGGTGAGCATGGTGACATGGCGCCCACAGCTCAGCATTCGTGTCCCCCCTGAACAGCGGTCATCGGTCTTTCAGGCGGTCGGCAGCTTCAGCGTGACCGCCGACTGCAGCAGGTCCGGCGCGGTCCAGGCCGACCGTGCTCCCGCGTACGCGGCCCCGAACACCGCACTGCCCAGGAGCTGTTGCTTACGGGTGCCCTCGGGCGCTGTCACCGGCGCGTTCACCCCCGATGGCGCCTTGACGGTGACGGTGTCGCCGATGCGGTACGCGGTCACCTTGCCGTCCGCGACCGCCTTGTTCCAGACGGCGCGGCGCTGGAGCTCCGTACCGATGTCGCGCTGGCGCGGGTTGACGATCGGGGCGCTGTCGGCGAACAGGGCGCGGTAGTCGGCCAGCACCTTGTCGAGCACCGGGTAGAGGATGCGCTCCTCGGCGAGGTTGGACTGGTGGACGTAGTGCGGGCGCGGGTCGTTGGCGGTGACATGGCTCAGCGCGATGCGGGCTTCCTGCGGCACGATGTACGACGCGTAGCCTGTCGCGGTGTCCAGCGGTTCGGCCAGGCAGGTGGAGGCGGGGTTGGTCTCGCAGACGCCGCTGCCCCCGTCGCTCTCGGCCGCGTAGATCCAGTTGTACTCGTCGGCCATCTCTGCCGCGGTGCCGACGTTGTAGTACACGTTCATCGGGTGGCGCGGCACAGTCAGCGCCGCACCCACCTTCCGCTGCTGGGGCTCGCGGGAGTTGTCGCTCGCGGTCCACTTCACACCGTTGTCGGCGAGTGCGCCTGCGAGGTTCGGATTGTCCTGGGGCTGCTGCGGCAGGGTCATCAGCCCTGAGTGCTCACCGGTGACCAGCTCGCTGCGGTCGACCGGGATGCCCTTGCCGGTGGCCCAGTTTTGGTTGTCGCGGATCTGGGCGGAGATGTCGGAGCGGCTCGTCCACCGGGTGGTGCCCGCCGGGTCCTTGGCGCACTGCCACGGCACGACCGAGACGTCCTGGACACAGCCGAGGAAGAGGTGGGTGTAGGTGTGGTTGATCCAGCGGTACTGCGCCCGGTCGGCCAGCAGCTGCGCGGCGAGCGCGTCGGTGCCGCCGTGCTCGGTCTTCCACTCCTCGCCGGAGCCCGCGTTGTAGACCATGTCGAGGGTGAAGCCGCTGCTCTGCTGCCACTGCTTCGCGTACTGCGCGTCGGCGGCGGTCATCCGGATGTCGGTGGTGGTCGCTTCCGAGCCGTCGCCGCAGTCGATGTCGCCGGGCGTGCAGTTGCGCTCGGTGTCCCAGCGGGCGTCCGGCGCGAACACATCGTCGATGTGCACGGCGAAGTACTGGCGGCTCTGCCCGAGGTGGATGCCCTGGGTGAGCCATTCGACCATGCCCCGGGCCAGCACCCGGAACTGCCGCTGGTAGCGGTTGTAGGCGAAGGTCACAACCAGCTCGCTCCGCCCGTCGTGGGCGTACTCGCCGATCAGGCTGGCGCGCGCCCCGGCGTCGTCGACCGGGGTGTCCAGATAGCTGGTGAATCCTTCCCTCGGCTTGCCCGCATAGCCGTAGCTCTCGGCGGTCAGCGGGGAGTTGTCCTCGAAGGTGACAGGCCCGTCCAGATACCCGAAGGGTCCTGAGGTGCGCCCGGCGGCGGTGACCGCGCTCTTCGCGCCGTCCAGCACGCCCGCATAGCCGCCGTTGTCGGTGTACTCCAGGCCGACGCCCGGATGGGACCAGGTGTACGCGTCGATCTGGCGGATGCCGAAGGTCTTCTCGTACGCGAAGAGCGCTTCGTTCTCCGCGGCTCCGGCGGCCGACGACGCACCGAAGGGGTCCTCGTCGGGGGCGACGACGCCCTGGTACTTGGCGCGCGGCCGGCCACTGACCGTGTCGCTGAGGAAGGCGGCGTTCACCACCGGTCGCCCCGGGTCGTCCAGCCGCAGCACGCGGTAGGGCACCCCGATGTCCCTGAGCTCGGCGACGATCGCCTCGACCGCTCCCCCTCCGTCGTCGACGACGAGCACCGTCAGATCGATGCGCGGCGCGGTGGCGGCCGCCGCTCCCGGCGCCGGTGCGGCTGTCGCCAGCACTCCGGCCGCCAGCAGCGCGGCCGCGGTTCTGCCCGCGCGCAGTCCGTACAACCCCATGGCTTTCCCCTCTCGCACGGCCTCTCGGACGCACGCGAAGCGTGCGGAGGACCTGTGGAGATGATGCAAAGAAGCCGCTCGCTCCCTTGCCTGAATGGGGTGAGTGTGACTGAGGTCTCGCCACTCCGGCGCAAAACATGAAAGAGACGCCACGGATGAGTGAACCAGCGCCGCCGTGAGCCAGGCATGTGACCGCGCGTAGGCTCTTGTCCGGCGTGGGATGTCGATCCATCCCCTTCTACGGCCCCGGAACTAAACGGAAGCGAGATTTCACCACCGTGACTGCTCTCACTCTCAGCACCGCCGGCGCGGCGACGCTCCGCGCCGACGCACTCGTCGTCGGCGTCGCGAAGGGCGCCAAGGGCCCGGTCGTCGCGCCGGGCGCCGAGGCCGTGGACAAAGCGTTCGACGGAAAGCTCGCCTCCGTGCTGGACACCCTCGGCGCCACGGGTGCCGAGGGAGAGGTGACCAAGCTCCCCGCCCCCTCCTCCCTCAAGGCGCCGGTCATCCTCGCCGTGGGCCTCGGCCCGGTCCCGGAGAAGGACGAGGCGTACGCCGCCGAGTCGCTGCGCCGTGCCGCCGGCTCCGCCGCCCGTGCGCTGGCCGGTTCGAAGAAGGCCGCCTTCGCGCTGCCGGTCGAGGCGTCCGAGGACGCGGAGGCCATCGCGGAGGGCGCGCTGCTCGGCGCGTACGCCTTCACCGCCTACCAGGGTGGCGAGAAGGACGCGAAGAACGCCAAGAACGGCAACGGCGCGAAGCAGCCGCTCGCCGAGGTCGCCCTGCTCGGCGCGAAGCCGCGCGACAAGGCGTACAAGGCCGCGGCCGAGCGCGCGATCGCGCTGACCGAGGAGATCAACCGCGCCCGCGACCTGATCAACACCCCGCCGAACGACCTCACCCCCGAGGCATTCGCCGCCGTGGCCACCGCCGCGGGCAAGGAGCACGGCGTCAAGGTCCAGGTCCTGGACGAGAAGGCGCTCGTCAAGGGCGGCTTCGGCGGCATCCTCGGCGTCGGCCAGGGTTCGCAGAACCCGCCGCGTCTCGTGAAGCTCAGCTACACCCACTCCAAGGCGGCCAAGACGCTCGCCCTGGTCGGCAAGGGCATCACCTACGACTCGGGCGGCATCTCGCTCAAGCCGGCCGGCCACAACGAGACGATGAAGTGCGACATGAGCGGCGCCGCCGCGGTGTTCGCCGCCGTCGTCGCGGCCGCCCGCCTGGGCCTCGCCGTCAATGTCACCGGCTGGCTCGCGCTCGCCGAGAACATGCCGTCGGGTTCGGCCACCCGCCCCGGCGACGTCCTGCGCATGTACAGCGGCAAGACGGTCGAGGTGCTCAACACCGACGCCGAGGGCCGCCTGGTGCTCGGCGACGCGCTCACCAGGGCCTCCGAGGAGAACCCGGACGCGATCATCGACGTGGCGACGCTGACCGGCGCGATGGTGATGGCGCTGGGCAACCGCACCTTCGGCATCATGTCGAACGACGACGCCTTCCGTACCTCGATCCACGAGATCGCGGAGGAGGTCGGCGAGCAGTCCTGGCCGATGCCGCTCCCCAGCGAGCTGCGCAAGGGCATGGACTCCCCGACCGCCGACATCGCCAACATGGGTGAGCGGATGGGCGGCGGCCTGGTGGCCGGTCTGTTCCTGAAGGAGTTCGTCGGCGAGGGCATCACCTGGGCGCACCTGGACATCGCGGGCCCGGCCTTCCACGAGGGCGCGCCGTTCGGCTACACCCCCAAGGGCGGCACCGGATCCGCGGTCCGCACCCTGGTCAAGCTGGCCGAGCGCACGGCCGACGGCGACCTGGGCTAGCCGGAACGGGGGCCCGGCCCTTGAGGCCGGGCCCCGGTAAACCGGCCCCGGGTCCCGCCGTCCGTCAACAAGTGCGAAGATGGGTTCTCGGCAGGACAGGGCCCCCACCACAGGGCCGAAGAAACAGCGGCCGAACACCAGCCGCCGCCCGGTCAGAGGACCGGCGACCGGCGCACATGCATGGAGGACGTGACGTGGCGAACGACGCCAGCACCGTTTTCGACCTAGTGATCCTCGGCGGTGGTAGCGGCGGTTACGCTGCGGCGCTGCGTGGAGCTCAGCTGGGCCTGGACGTCGCCCTGATCGAGAAGGGCAAGGTCGGCGGCACCTGCCTGCACAACGGATGCATTCCCACGAAGGCGCTGCTGCACGCCGGCGAGATCGCCGACCAGGCTCGTGAGGCCGGGCAGTTCGGCGTCAAGGCCACCTTCGAGGGCATCGACATCGAGGCCGTCCACAAGTACAAGGACGACGTGATCTCGGGACTGTACAAGGGTCTCCAGGGTCTGATCGCCTCCCGCAAGGTCACCTACATCGAGGGTGAGGGCCGGCTGTCCTCCCCCACCTCCGTCGACGTGAACGGCCAGCGTGTCCAGGGCCGCCACGTCCTCCTCGCCACCGGCTCCGTACCGAAGTCGCTGCCGGGCCTGGAGATCGACGGCAACCGCATCATCTCCTCGGACCACGCGCTGGTGCTGGACCGCGTCCCGCAGTCCGCGATCGTGCTGGGCGGCGGCGTCATCGGCGTCGAGTTCGCCTCCGCGTGGAAGTCCTTCGGCTCCGAGGTCACCGTGATCGAGGGCCTGAAGCACCTGGTCCCGGTCGAGGACGAGAACAGCTCGAAGCTTCTTGAGCGCGCGTTCCGCAAGCGCGGCATCAAGTTCAACGTCGGCACCTTCTTCGAGAAGGCCGAGTACACCGACAACGGCGTGCGCGTCACCCTCGCCGACGGCAAGACCTTCGAGGCCGAGGTGCTGCTCGTCGCCGTCGGCCGCGGCCCGGTCTCCGCCGGTCTCGGCTACGAGGAGCAGGGCGTCGCGATGGACCGCGGCTATGTCCTGGTCGACGAGTACATGCAGACGAACGTCCCCACGATCTCCGCGGTCGGCGACCTCGTCCCGACCCTCCAGCTCGCGCACGTCGGCTTCGCCGAGGGCATCCTGGTGGCAGAGCGGCTGGCCGGTCTCAAGACCGTCCCGATCGACTACGACGGCGTGCCCCGAGTGACGTACTGCCACCCCGAGGTCGCCTCCGTGGGCATCACCGAGGCCAAGGCCAAGGAGATCTACGGCGCGGACAAGGTCGTCGCTCTCAAGTACAGCCTGGCGGGCAACGGCAAGAGCAAGATCCTCAAGACCGCGGGCGAGATCAAGCTCGTCCAGGTCAAGGACGGTGCCGTGGTCGGCGTCCACATGGTCGGTGACCGCATGGGCGAGCAGGTCGGCGAAGCCCAGCTGATCTACAACTGGGAGGCGCTGCCGGCCGAGGTCGCGCAGCTCATCCACGCCCACCCGACGCAGAACGAGGCGCTCGGTGAGGCCCACCTGGCACTCGCGGGCAAGCCCCTGCACGCCCACGACTAGTCCCTCGGGCGCGACGACCACTTCCGCACATTCGTTAGGAGCAACAGAAACCATGTCGGTTTCCGTAACCCTTCCGGCGCTCGGCGAGAGCGTCACCGAGGGCACTGTCACCCGCTGGCTGAAGGCCGAGGGCGAGCGCGTCGAGGCCGACGAGCCGCTGCTCGAGGTGTCGACCGACAAGGTCGACACCGAGATCCCGGCCCCGGCCTCGGGCATCCTCGCGTCCATCAAGGTCGCCGAGGACGAGACCGTCGAGGTCGGCGCCGAGCTGGCGATCATCGACGACGGCAGCGGCGCGCCCGCCGCTGCCCCGGCTCCGGCTGCCGCCGAGGCCCCGACCGTGGCCGCCCCCGTCCCGGCCGCTCCGGCTCCGGTTGCCGAGGCTCCCGCCCCGGCCGCCGCTCCGGCCCCGGCCGCTGCCCCCGCGGGCGGTGCCACCGGTACGGACGTCGTCCTTCCGGCGCTCGGCGAGAGCGTCACCGAGGGCACCGTCACCCGTTGGCTCAAGCAGGTCGGCGAGAGCGTCGAGGCCGACGAGCCGCTGCTCGAGGTCTCCACGGACAAGGTCGACACCGAGATCCCGGCCCCGACTTCCGGTGTGCTGCTCGAGATCGTGGTCGGCGAGGACGAGACCGCGGAGGTCGGCGCCAAGCTGGCCGTGATCGGCGCCCCGGGTGCCGCTCCGGCCGCTGCTCCCGCACCCGCCGCCCCGGTCCCGGCTCCCGCCGCTCCGGCCCCGGCCCCGGCTGCCCCTGCGGCTCCCGCGGCCGCGCCCGCCGCTCCGGTTGCCCCGGCTCCGGTTGCCGCCCCCGCCCCCGCCCCGGTCGCTGCTCCGGCTCCGGTCACCCCGGCCCCGGCTCCCGCAGCTCCCGCCGCCGCCGAGGCGAGCGACGCGTACGTGACCCCCCTGGTCCGTAAGCTCGCCGCCGAGAACGGCGTCGACCTGGCGTCGGTCAAGGGCACCGGCGTCGGTGGCCGTATCCGCAAGCAGGACGTCATCGCCGCCGCGGAGGCCGCCAAGGCCGCCGCTGCCGCTCCGGCTCCGGTTGCCGCAGCTCCGGCCGCCGCCTCGAAGGCTCCGGCCCTCGAGGTGTCCCCGCTGCGGGGTCAGACGGTCAAGATGACCCGCATGCGCAAGGTCATCGGCGACAACATGATGAAGGCCCTGCACAGCCAGGCCCAGCTGACCTCGGTCGTCGAGGTCGACATCACCAAGCTGATGAAGCTGCGCAACCAGGCCAAGGACGCCTTCTTCGCCCGTGAGGGCGTCAAGCTGTCCCCGATGCCGTTCTTCGTCAAGGCCGCTGCCCAGGCGCTGAAGGCCCACCCGGTCGTCAACGCCCGGATCAACGAGGACGAGGGCACCATCACGTACTTCGACTCGGAGAACATCGGCATCGCCGTGGACTCCGAGAAGGGTCTGATGACCCCGGTCATCAAGGGCGCGGGCGACCTGAACCTGGCCGGTATCTCCAAGGCCACGGCCGACCTCGCCGGCAAGGTCCGCGGCAACAAGATCACTCCGGACGAGCTGTCCGGCGCGACCTTCACCATCAGCAACACCGGCTCGCGCGGCGCCCTGTTCGACACGGTCATCGTGCCGCCGAACCAGGCCGCCATCCTGGGCATCGGCGCCACCGTCAAGCGTCCGGCGGTCATCGAGACCGCCGAGGGCACCGTCATCGGCATCCGTGACATGACGTACCTGTCGCTGTCCTACGACCACCGCCTGGTGGACGGCGCCGACGCGGCCCGCTACCTGACGGCCGTCAAGGCGATCCTGGAGGCCGGCGAGTTCGAGGTCGAGCTCGGCCTGTAAGCCTCGCTCGGTCTCGCTCGGTCCCGCTTCGAGCAGTGCCTGTGCCCCCGCCCGGTTCGCCCGGCGGGGGCACAGGCGTCTTGCGCGCCCGGCAATAATGACAAGGTCCGCGCTGCCCTCCCCAGGAGCCGTCCATGACCCCGCCAGTCGTCCACTCGCTGCGCGAACAGATCCGCGAGCACATCGTGGAGGGGATCGTCAGCGGCCGCTGGAAGCCCGGCGAGCGGATCGTCGAGCGGCGTATCGCGACCGAACTGCAGGTCTCCCAGACGCCCGTGCGCGAGGCGCTGCGGGAGCTGGAGAGCCTGCGGCTGATCGAGTCGGCGCCCAACAAGGGCGTACGCGTACGGAATCTCACTGCCGCCGATCTGGAGGAGAGCTACCCCGTACGGGCCGGTCTCGAGCAGATCGCCGCCGAGCTGGCGGCCGACCGGCTGGCCGACGACTGCTCGGCGCTGGAGCCGCATGTGGCGGCGCTGTACGAGGCGGACCGGGCCACCGACTCGGCGGCGCAGGTACGGCACACGGTCGCCTTCCACCGGGAGCTGGTGCGGGCCGCGCGGAACGGCGTGCTGCTGCACACCTGGGAGGGGCTGGGCATCGAGGTGTTCACGGCGCTCTCGATCCGCTGGCTGGGGACGGTGCAGAAGTCGTACGCGGAGGAGCACGAGGAGCTGGTCGCGGCGTTCCGGCGGCGCGACCCGGAGATCGGCGCGCTGGTCAAGGCCCACGTCCTCGGCTGCGCCCCGCGCGCCTGACCGGGAGCTCCGCCGACGGGCCCTTGCCGGGGCTCCGCCCCCCGAACCCCACGCCCCGAACCCCGCCGCCCCGCGAAGCGGGTACCGGTGGCAGCTGCGCGCCGCGAAGCGGGGCGCAGCACGGCCGGGGGCTCCGCCGGCGGCGGAGGACGCGCGCGAAGCGCGTACGAGGTCTGGGGGCCTGCCCCAGGGCGCGTCGCGAAGCGGGCGCGCCGCGCGGCCGGGGCGCAGCCCCACGCGGCGGAGCAGCAAAGTACCCCTTACGCCCCGTTTCGCGGCGGCACCCTGTGCCCCATTTCGCGGCACTGGATGCCAATTTCCCGCCAAGCTTTGATCGATCATCGATCAGGGACTTACAGTCGACATCGGGTCCACCGACCCGTCGCCCTGTCCTGCCAGACAAGGCCCCCCCTTTTCTCCACCCCCCTCCTGTCCGGAAGGCGGCGATCATGACCGACCCCGTAGGCAAGCTTCCGAGCGAGCTCGACCAGCTCCCGGACCGCGACGCCGAGGAAACCGCCGAGTGGGCGGCGTCCCTCGACGCCGTCACCGAGCACGCAGGACCGCACCGCGCCGCGTATCTGATGCGCCGCACCCTCCAGCACGCCGAGACGGCCGGGGTTCCCGTGCCGCGGCTGCTGGAGACGGACTACGTCAACACCATCCCCACCTCCGCCGAGCCCGCGTTCGACGGCGACGAGGCGATGGAAGCCCGCATCACCGCGTGGAACCGCTGGAACGCGGCCGCGATGGTCACCCGCGGCTCCCGCTTCGGCGTCGGCGGCCACATCGCCACCTTCGCCTCCGCGGCCTGGCTCTACGAGACCGGCTTCAACCACTTCTTCCGCGGCAAGGAGGGCGACGGCAGCGGCGACCAGCTCTACATCCAGGGCCACGCCTCGCCCGGCATCTACGCCCGCGCCTTCCTCGACGGCCGTCTGAGCGAGCAGCAGCTCGACCACTTCCGCCAGGAGGCGGGCGGCAACGGCCTCCCGTCCTACCCGCACCCGCGGCGCCTGCCCTGGCTGTGGGAGTTCCCCACCGTCTCCATGGGCCTCGGTCCGCTCTCCGCGATCTACCAGGCGCGCTTCAACCGCTATCTGCACAACCGCGGGATCAAGGACACAGCCAACTCGCACGTATGGGCCTTCCTCGGCGACGGCGAGATGGACGAGCCCGAGTCGACCGCGGCCCTCGCGCTCGCGTCGCGTGAGCGGCTCGACAACCTGACCTTCGTCATCAACTGCAACCTGCAGCGCCTCGACGGCCCGGTCCGCGCCAACTTCAAGATCGTGCAGGAGCTGGAGGCCCAGTTCCGCGGCGCCGGCTGGAATGTCGTCAAGTCGCTCTGGGGCTCCGCCTGGGACGAGCTGTTCCAGCTCGACACGACGGGCGCGCTGGTGCGCCGCCTGCGCGAGGTCCCGGACGCGCAGTTCCAGACGTACGCCACCCGCGACGTCGCGTACATCCGCGAGCACTTCTTCGGCGCCGAGCCCGCGCTCGTCGAGCTGTCGAAGCTGCTGAGCGACGCGAAGATCGCCGAGTGCTTCTACGCCTCCCGCGGCGGCCACGAGGCCCGCAAGGTGTACGCGGCGTACCGCGCGGCCGTCGAGCACAAGGGCGCGCCGACCGTGATCCTGGCGCAGACGGTGAAGGGCTACACGCTCGGCAAGGGCTTCGAGTCCAAGAACGCCAACCACCAGATGAAGAAGCTGACGATCGACGAGTTCAAGGGCATGCGTGATCTGCTCGGACTCCCGATCGCGGACAGCGCGTTCGCCGACGGCCTGGTGCCCTACGGCCACCCCGGCGCCGGCTCCGCCGAGGTCCGCTACCTCCAGGAGCGCCGTGCCGCCCTCGGCGGCCCGGCCCCGGCACGCCGGGTGCACGCAGTGGCGCTGCCCGCCCCCGAGGAGCGTGGCTTCAAGGCGCTCGAAAAGGGCTCAGGCAAGCAGGAGATGGCCACCACGATGGCCTTCGTACGCCTGGTCAAGGACCTGATGCGGGACAAGGAGACCGGCAGGCGCTGGGTCCCGATCGTCCCCGACGAGGCCCGCACCTTCGGTATGGAGTCGCTCTTCCCGTCGGCCGGTATCTACTCCCCGCTGGGCCAGACGTACGAGCCGGTCGACCGCGACCAGCTGATGTACTACAAGGAAGCCAAGGACGGCCAGATCCTCAACGAGGGGATCACCGAGGCCGGGGCCATGGCCGACTTCATCGCCGCCTCGACGTCGTACGCGACGCACGGCGAGCCGATGATCCCCTTCTACATCTTCTACTCGATGTTCGGCTGGCAGCGCACGGCCGACCAGATGTGGCAGCTCGCCGACCAGCTCGGCAAGGGCTTCATCGTCGGCGCGACGGCCGGTCGTACGACGCTGACCGGCGAGGGCCTGCAACACGCGGACGGCCACTCGCACCTGATCGCGTCCACGAACCCGGCGTCGCTCAACTACGACCCGGCCTTCGCGTACGAGATCTCCGTCATCGTCAAGGACGGTCTGCGCAGGATGTACGGCCCCGAGGCCGAGAACGTCTTCTACTACCTGACCGTCTACAACGAGCCGAAGGTGCAGCCCGCGATGCCGGAGGGCGTCGAGGGGGGCATCCTGCGCGGTCTCTACCGCTTCAAGGAGGGCGTGGCCGCTACCGCCGACGCCCCGCGGCTCCAGCTGCTTGCCTCGGGCACGGCGATCCACTGGGCGCTCGAGGCACAGGAACTGCTCGGCTCCGACTGGGGAGTTGCGGCCGACGTCTGGTCCGCGACCTCCTGGGGCGAGCTGCGCCGGGACGCGCTGGAGGCCGACGAGGCCCTCTTCCGCGGCGAGCAGCGCACTCCGTACGTCACTCAGGCGCTGGAGGGCGCTCCGGGCCCGGTCCTGGCGGTGTCCGACTGGATGCGCCAGGTCCCGGACCAGATCAGCCAGTGGGTCGAGCAGGACTACTCCTCGCTCGGCACGGACGGCTTCGGTCTGTCGGACACGCGTGAGGCGGCCAGGCGCCACTTCGGTGTCGACCCGCAGTCGATCGTGGTCGCCGCCCTGGCGCAGCTGGCCCGGCGCGGTGAGGTCCCGGCCTCGGCCGTGAAGGAGGCGCGCGAGCGCTACGGCCTGTAAGTCCTCTATTGGGTACGAACCCCCGGTGGCCCGACGGCCGCCGGGGGTTCGTCGTGGGTGATGCTTGACCCTGACACCGTGTGAAGGCCTGCACTGGGGGACGTCATGTTCACCATCGGAGACTTCGCCAGGCACGGCCGTGTGTCGGCCCGCATGTTGCGTCACTACGACGCGATCGGGCTGCTGCGCCCCGAGCGCACCGACCCTTTCAGCGGCTACCGCTACTACGCGGCGGCCCAGCTCGCCCAGCTCAACCGCATCATCGCCCTCAAGGATCTCGGCTTCACGCTGCAACAGGTGCAGGAAATCCTGGAGGGCAAGGTGAGCACCGAGGAGCTGCGCGGGATGCTCTCGTTGCGGCGGGCGGAGCTGGAGGCGGCGATGGCCGAGGCGGCCGCGAGGCTTTCCCAGGTCGAGGCGAGGCTCCGGTCGATCGAGAGCGAGGGGCGCATGCCCACCGAGGACGTCATCATCAAGAGCATCCCCACGGTACGGGTGGCCGAACTGACGGCCGTTGCCGCCGGTTACGGACCCGAGCACATCGGGCCGGTCATCAGCCCGCTGTACGAGGAGCTGTTCCGGCGCGTGGAGGCGGCGGGCGTCACGCCGACGGGACCCGGCATCGCGTACTACGAGGACGCGCCCGGGGGCGACGGCGCGATCCTGGTGCACGCGGGAGTGACGGTCGCCGCCGGTCCGCAGCCCGGCTACGACTTCGAGATCGTCGACCTGCCCGCCGTCGAGCGGGCGGCGACGATCGTGCACCGCGGCCCGATGGACGCCGTCATGCCGACGGCCCAGAACCTGGCCCGCTGGATCGACGCGGGCGGCCACCGTTCGGCGGGCTATGCGCGCGAGGTCAGCCTGGAATGCCCGGCGGACCGAGAGAATTGGGTGACGGAGCTGCAGGAGCCCCTCGCCTGACCTCCGTCATCATGGAGTCATGCGCGCTGCCCGGCTGATCAAGATGGTTCTGCTCCTCCAGGCCAGGCCCTCGATGACCGGGGCCGAGCTGGCACGCGAGCTGGAAGTGTCGGAGCGGACCATCACCCGGGACGCCCTGGCGCTGTCGGAGGCCGGGGTCCCGGTCTACGCCGACCGCGGCCGGGCCGGTGGCTACCGCCTCGTCGGCGGCTACCGGACCCGGCTCACCGGGCTCGGCCGCAGTGAGGCCGAGGCCCTGTTCCTGTCCGGACTCCCGGGCGCGCTGCGGGAGATGGGCCTTCAGGACGCGGCGTCCGCGGCCCGCCTGAAGGTGTCCGCGGCGCTGCTGCCCTCACTGCGGGACGCCTCACAGAGTGCGGCGCAGCGCTTTCATCTCGATGCCCCGGGCTGGTACCAGGAGCCGCAGACGCCGGAGCTGCTTCCCGCCGTAGCCGAGGCCGTGTGGGACGACCGCCGGATCAAGGCCCGCTACCGGCGCCAGGACACCGAGGTGGAGCGGGAGTTGGAGCCGTACGGACTCGTGCTCAAGGCGGGCGTCTGGTATCTGTGCGCCCGCGCCGACACGGCCTTCCGGGTGTACCGGATCGACCGTTTCACGGCGGTGGACCTGGACGGGCAGCTCTTCGAGCGTGACGAGGAGTTCGACCTGCCCGCGTTCTGGGGGGAGCGCGCGGCACAGTTCGCGCGCTCCATCCTCCGCGCCGAGGTGGTGCTCCGGCTCACCGAGGAGGGCGTGCGCCGCCTGCCGTACGTCACGGACCGGGTGGCGGCCCGTGAGGCGCTGGCGGCCGCCGAACCGCCGGACGGGCAGGGCCGGGTGACGCTCACTCTGCCGGTGGAGTCCCATCAGGTGGCGTACGGGCAGCTGTTCGCGCTGGGACCCCATGTGGAAGTGCTGGAACCGGCGGAGCTGCGCACCCTGTTCGCCGAGTCGGCGGAAGCGGCCGCACAGCTCTACCGGTAGTCGTCCATGGACGGCTTGTCCCCGGCCTTCTCCGGGGCCTCCGCCGCCTTCTCGGCCATGATGTACGCCCAGACGTCCGGGCGGCTGCCGTCCGCGTCCGTGACGCCGTACTCTCTCGCCAGCTCACCGCTGGAGAGCGACTGCCCGTTCCAGCGGGCCCGCTCCGGATCGGCGGCGAGCGCCGCGACTCCCCGGCCGAGATAGAGGGGCGACTCGGACAGCGCCCAGTGCGGCTGCTTGTCGATCCCGTCGCGCCAGGTCTCCTCGGTGAGGCCGAAGATGTCGAGCATCTCCTCGGAGCGGATGAAGCCCGGGGTGACCGCCACGGCCGTGGCGCCCACGCTCTTCAGCTCCTCGCCGAGGATGAAGGCCATCCGGATCGGGGCGTTCTTGGCGAGGTCGTAGTAGAAGTTCTCGCGGAAGCCCTTGTTCGTCTCTGCCGTGCCGTCGGTGACCTCGATGACCAGACCGCCGGGCTGCTTCACCAGCAGGGGAAGCGCGATGCTGCTGGTGATGATGTGGCTCTTGGCGCCGAGATCGAGCATCCGCAGTCCGCGGTCCAGCTCGACGTCCCACATCTTGGTGTTGAAGTCGAGCAGGAAGTTGCCGCCCCAGATGTCGTTGACGAGGATGTCGAGCCGGCCGTGGTCCCGCTCGATCCGCCCGACCAGCGCCCGTACCTGCCCGGGCTCCAGATGGTCCGTCGGTACGGCGATGCCTTCGCCGCCCGCCGCCGTGACCAGTTCCGCGGTCTCCTCGATGGTCTCCGTCGCCCGGCCGACCTCGCTGACCTGCTCGCGGGTGGTCCTCCCGGTCGCGTAGACGGTCGCGCCCGCGGCGCCCAGCTGTACGGCGATGGCGCGGCCCGCGCCCCGAGTGGCGCCCGCGACCAGTGCGACTTTCCCTGTGAGTGGTGTCTCTGTCGTCATGGGCCGACCGTCGCACGGATACCCGACATCTCCTGTCCGCCATTCATCCGCTCATCGAAAGAGTCAGCATTTCGGCGGCTCCGCGTGCGCAGCCCCTCGCCAACCACGATGCTTGTCCCGTGATGGACGAGACGGAGTTCTGGGAGATCATCGACAGCACGCGCGAGGCCGCCGAGGGCGACCCCGAGGACCACGCCGATCTGCTGGTCGAGCGGCTGCTGCAGCTCGACCCCGACTCCGTGCTGGACTTCGCACGGCACTTCGAGGCCCGCTACAACCGCGCGTACACCTGGGATCTGTGGGGCGCGGCCGCCGTGCTGCTCGGCGGCGCGAGCGACGACGCCTTCGACTACTTCCGCTGCTGGCTGATCGGCCAGGGCCGGGAGATCTTCGAGGGGGCCATGCACGATCCGGATTCGCTCGCCGAGCTGCTCGACGAGTTCGACGAGGACATCGACGGGGACGGCGAGGAGCTGGGGTACGCGGCGGACGAGGCGTACGAGCAGCTGACCGGCGTGGTCGCACCGGATCTGGGAATCCCGCCCCAGGCGGCCGAGCCGATCGGCACGCCGTTCGACTTCGACGACGACGCGGCCCTGGCGCAACGTTTCCCCAAGCTCTGGGAGCGCTTCGGGGAACCGTGACAACCCCCCTGTGCGACAGGCGAGTTGCCCCCATCCCCGCTCACGCCGCCGCCTATACGGTGAGGCTGCGGCCCATCATCACGTCGTCGACGTACTGCCCGTCCAGGTAGAACTCCCCCGGCAGCA
This sequence comes from Streptomyces sp. NPDC005408, assembly GCF_040606445.1. Lineage (NCBI taxonomy): Bacteria > Bacillati > Actinomycetota > Actinomycetes > Kitasatosporales > Streptomycetaceae > Streptomyces > Streptomyces sp. NPDC005408. The sequence goes on from NZ_JBEXEX010000055.1 coordinate 38,322, forward strand.
CGCCCTCGACCGCGAAGCCCTCGGACTCGTACAGCGCCCGCGCCGGCTTGTTGTGGCCGAGCACCCGCAGCGTCATCCGCACCGCGCCCTGGCGCCGCGCCTCGTCGAACGCCGCCCGCAGCAGCGCCCGCCCGATTCCTCGCCCGCGCGCCCGCTCGGCAACGGCGAGGCCCTGGATCTGGCGCACATGCTGGTTGCAGGCGAGCGGGGTGGGCGGGATCAGCCGGATGTAGCCGACGACCGTGCCGTCGGCGCCCTCGGCGACCAGGAAGTGCTCGGGCCGGTGGTTCGAGTCGAAGAACGGGTCGTACGGGGGCACCGGCCTGGGCTGTACGGCGTGCAGCGGCGACCAGGTGTCCCGGTCGAGCTCGCCAAGAGCTGCGTCGTCGGTGCGGAGTGCGGTACGTATGTGCGACTCGGGCATGGTCGCCACTGTGCCATGCGGCACCGGCGGGGCAGGATGTGCCCATGCGCATCGCGGTCACCGGTTCGACCGGACTCATCGGTACGGCACTCGTACGCTCGCTGCGCTCGGACGGGCACGAGGTGGTGCGCCTGGTGCGCCGCCCCGCGCAGGCCGGGGACGAGGTGGAGTGGGACCCCCGCAGGCAGTACGTGGATGTGGCGGGACTGGTCGGCTGCGAGGGCTTCGTGCATCTCGCGGGCGCCGGCATCGGCGAGCGCCGCTGGAACGACGCGTACCGCAAGGAGCTCAGAGACAGCCGCGTGCTGGGCACGGCCACCGTCGCGGAGGCCCTCGCCACGCTGGACGTGCCGCCGCGGGTGCTGGTCTGCGGCAGCGCGATGGGCTACTACGGCGACACCGGGGACCGCGCGGTGGACGAGAGCGCGCCCCCCGGCGAAGGATTTCTGCCAAACATGGTGGTGGAGTGGGAGGGGGCCGCGGCCCCGGCGCAGGAGGCGGGCATCCGGACGGCCTTCGCCCGCACCGGGCTCGTGGTGTCGCGCAAGGGCGGGGCGTGGGGCCGGATGTTCCCCTTGTTCAAGGCCGGTCTCGGCGGACGGCTCGGCAACGGCAGGCAGTACTGGAGCTTCATCTCGCTGCACGACGAGATCGCGGCGCTGCGGCACCTCCTCGATACGGAGTCGCTGTCGGGTCCCTTCAATCTCACGGCTCCGGACCCGGTCACCAATCGCGAGGTCACGGCAGCGATGGGCCGCGCGCTGCACCGGCCTACGGTCTTCGCGGTCCCGGCCCCGGCGCTGCGGATCGTGCTCGGCGGGCTGGCCGGGGACGTGCTGAGCAGCGCACGGGTGCTGCCGAAGCGGCTGCTGGAGTCGGGCTTCTCGTTCGCGTTCCCGGGCATCGACGAGGCGATCGGCGCGGCTCTGCGCTAGGGCGGTGCGGGGTCAGGGGCCAAGGAGGAAAGGCCTGTGCGCCCCCGCGCACCGGTGCTCCATAGCATGCGCGACTCGCGCTTCGGCCACGGCTGCCTAGTCTCGGTCCGAACTCGGGTATTCCGGGGGCCTGTTGGGGGCATGACCCTCCCACCAGCCGCGCCGACCTCGGGGAGGGGCACGTGCTCAGCAGCACCGCTCACCATGCGGACGTCGTCATCGTCGGGGCCGGGATCGCCGGTCTCTCGGCAGCTCATCAACTCAGCCGCGCAGGCCTCACGGTCAGCGTTCTGGAGGCCGCCCACGAGGTGGGCGGCCGGATGGCCACCGAGGAGTTCGACGGTTTCCGGCTCGACCGCATCGGCCAGTTGCTCAACACTTCGTATCCCGAACTGCGCCGCACCGCCGGGCTCGGGGATGTCGTCCTGCGGCCGTTCTCACCGGGTGTGCTCGTGCACAGCGGGGGACGGCTGCAGCGCACCGGTGAAGTGGTCCGGCGGACCGGCGAACCCGGGGGCGCGCGGAGGGGTTCCCCGCACGCCCTCAGGGGCGTAGGGGGAGCATTCACAGTCGCGCGCGCCCTAGCGAGCGCCCCCAGGCCGCTGGACCAGGCACGGCTCGGTGCGTCCCTGGCCCGCCTCGCGGCCACGCCGGTGGAACGCCTGCTCGCACGCCCCGAGCGGGCCACGGCAGGATCGCTCTGCGCCCGCGGGCTGCCGGCGCGTACGGTCCACGGCTTCCTGCGCCCCCTGCTCTCCACGCTGCTCTGCGACCCGGCGCTCACCACCTCGAGCCGGTGCGCCGATCTCGCGCTGCGCGGCTTCGCACGAGGCCTGATGTGCGTGCCGGAGGGCGGCGCCGCGGCCCTGCCCCGGCAGCTGGCGGCCGCGCTGCCGCCGGGCACCGTCCACACCGGGATCCGCGTCACGGACGCCTCCATCAACCGGATCAGGACCGAGGAGTACGGCGAACTCCGCTGCCGTGCCCTGGTGCTGGCCACCGGCGCCCGCGCGGCGGCCCAGCTGCTGCCGGGCCTGCGGGTGCCGCCGTTCCACCCGGTGACGGTGCTGCACCACACCGCGCCGAGGGCGCCGCTCGCCGACCCGGCCCTCGTACTGGACGCGGACCGCGGCGGCCCCGTCTCGCACACCGCCGTGATGAGCGAGGTCGACCCCTCGCGGGCACCGGCCGGCCGGGTGCTGATCTCCTCGACGGTGCTGGGGACTCCCCCGCCGTATCTGGACCGCAGGGTCCGCGCTCATCTCGCCACGCTGTACGGCACGCCGACCGACGACTGGGAACTGCTCTCGGTCCACCACGACCCGGAGGCGGTCCCGGCGATGCCCCCGCCCCACGACCTGCGCCGCCCGGTGCGGCTGCTGTCCGGTCTGTACGTGTGCGGGGACCACCGCGACACGAGCACGGTGCAGGGCGCGCTGTTCTCGGGAAGGAGGGCGGCGGACGCGATCCTGCGCGACTTCGGCGTCCAGTCGGCGTCGGACGAGGCGGCCGCGCTCTCGGCGGTCGCCTAACAGTTGGGGCTCCGCCCCGCGGCGGAGCCCCGGGGCCAGGGCGTGTTGTGAAAGTACCTCCTGGCCCGCGACGCCTGCCGGGCGGACGGAGCTACTTTCACAACACGCCCTAGCCCAGCGCAGCGACCCGGTCGCGGTAGTTCCGGACCGCCGCCGCGTCCCGGTACGGCTCCAGACGGCGCTCGAATTCCCGTACGTACTCCACCGCCCGCGCCGACCGCATCTCCGAAGCCTGCAATGCCGCCTCCGCCCCCAGCGCGCACGCCTGGTCCAGTTCGCCCAGGCCGAGCCGGGCGGAGGCGAGCACCACCCGGCAGAACAGGCGGCTGCGCGCGAACGCCGGGGCGCGCAGCTGGAGCGAGCGCTCCGCATGCTGCACCGCCGAGCGGTACTGCTGCAGATCCCGGTGGCAGTGCCCGAACTCGTCCGCCAGCTGCGCCTCGTCGAAGAAGCGCGCCCAGTGCGGCACATCGTCCCCCGGCCGCGCCGTCTCCAGCGCCCGCTCGGCCCGCACCAGCGCGGCGGTGCACGCCCGCACCTCGCCGAGCACCCCGTGCCCGCGCGCCTCCACGGAGTGCAGCAGCGCCTGCACCACCGGCGGCGCCGACGAGCCCACGCCCTGCTGGGCGACGCGGGTCAGCTGGACCGCCTCGCGCCCGTGCCCGAGGTAAACCGCCTGGCGGCTCATGGTGACCAGCACATACGAGCCGTACGCCCGGTCCCCCGCGGCCTGTGAGAGCCGCAGCGCCTGGACGAAGTAGCGCTGGGCGAGTCCGTGCGCCGCGATGTCGTACGAGGTCCAGCCCGCCAGCCGCGTCAGATCCGCGGCCGCGGCGAACAGCCGCCGCCCGGTCACCTCCCCGTAGGTGCCGCGCAGCATCGGCTCGGCCTCGTGCTCCAAGTAGCGCATCAGGGCCTGCCGGGCGTGCCCGCCGCCGTAGGCGTGGTCGAGGGTGCGAAAGAGCTCGCCGACCGAGCGCAGCGCCGCGATGTCGCCGCTGGAGACCTTCTGCCCGGGCCCCCGGTCGGTGCCGCGCTGGCGGGGGACGGCGGTCCTGCCCTGCAGGGGGACGCGGGCGGTGCCGTTGTGCCCCGCTTCTCCCCGGCTGACCCGCTCGTCGGCCCGGCCGATCAGCCAGTCCCGGCTCGGGACCACCAGACCGGCCGGGGTGAAGGCGATCTTGCGCAGCTCCGCATGGCTGCCGGAGTCCTTGCGCCACAGCCCGCCGACGATGTCCACGGCCTCCTCGGGCGTGGCCGCGAACTCCAGACCGGCGTAGACGGGAGCACAGGCGTCGAGCCCCAGGTCCTGCGCCGACAGCCGGCGGCCGAGCCGCCGTGTGAACACCTCGGCGATCAGCGCGGGCGTCGTGCCGCGAGGCTGCTGACCGCGCAGCCAGCGGGTCACGGACGTCTTGTCGTAGCGCAGATCGAGTCCATGCTCGAGACCGAGCTGGTCCACTCGGCGGGCAAGTCCTGCGTTGGAGAATCCGGCTTCTGCGATGAGCGCGGCGAGCTGTCGGTTGGGGATGCGCTGAGGGGGTCGTTCCGTCATCAGCTGTGCGGTCTCCTGCCTTCCGGGCCGGGGAGCAGCCCACATGGAACGGCGTGAATTTAGCGGCACTTCCCACCCTGACCGCCACCTTCGCCCCACATTCATCCGATCGTGTGAGGATTGGGGGCGCCGCTGACGGGACATCCCTGCCCGGCCGCCCTCCCGGGGGCCGCCGTACAGTGGCTGGGCGTGATAAGTGCAGGCTGAAGGTTCTAGGGAGGCACAGCCGTGAGTGAGCTGCGGTTCGTCCATCTGGGGTTCGGCGACGAAGCCGTCGAGTACCAGCAGGCGTGGCAGAAGCAGCGCGAGGTCCACGCCGCCCGCTTCGCCGACGAGATCGAGGACACCTGCCTGCTGCTCGAGCACCCGCCGGTGTATACGGCCGGGCGGCGTACGGCGGACAGCGAGCGTCCCCTCGACGGCACCCCCGTCGTCGACGTCGACCGCGGCGGCAAGATCACCTGGCACGGCCCCGGCCAGCTGGTCGGCTACCCGATCCTGAAGCTCCCGCGTCCGGTGGATGTCATCGCGCATGTCCGCAGGCTCGAGGACGCGCTGATCCTCACGTGCGCCGACTTCGGCCTGGAGACCAGCCGGGTCGAGGGCCGCAGCGGTGTCTGGGTGCTGGGCGACCCGGTGGAGCAGCGCCCGGCGATCGGCGGTCTCTCGCTCGACTTCGACCCGCGACTGCAGGACGACGAGTTCGACCCGCGGATGAACGGCCCGGAGTACGCGCCGTCCAACGCCGGCCAGCGCCGCGAGGACCGCAAGCTCGCGGCGATCGGTATCCGTATCGCCAAGGGCGTCTCGATGCACGGCTTCGCGCTCAATGTGAACCCGGACAACACCTGGTTCGACCGGATCGTGCCCTGCGGGATCCGGGACGCGGGCGTGGCCTCGCTGGCGAACGAGCTGGGCCGCGACATCACGATCGCGGAGGTGCTCCCCGTACTGGAGAAGCACCTGCGCGAGGTGGTCGAGCACGCGGACCTGAAGCCGCGCGAGATCGAGCGCGAGGCGGAGAAGGCGTCCGTCTGAGGAATGCGGCCGTCCGGCCGCAGGTTGGCCAGACGTAAAGCCGTACGAATTACGGGCGTACCCTGGTGTTCGCCGAAGAATCGAAGCTGTAGGGAGCCGGTCGTGTCCGCAGTCGCACCCGACGGACGCAAGATGCTGCGCCTGGAGGTCCGGAACAGCCAGACCCCCATCGAGCGCAAGCCCGAGTGGATCAAGACCCGGGCGAAGATGGGCCCCGAGTACACGCAGATGCAGAAGCTCGTGAAGAGCGAGGGTCTGCACACCGTGTGCCAGGAAGCCGGCTGTCCGAACATCTACGAATGCTGGGAGGACCGCGAGGCCACCTTCCTCATCGGCGGCGACCAGTGCACCCGGCGCTGCGACTTCTGCCAGATCGACACGGGCAAGCCACAGGCGCTGGACCGTGACGAGCCGCGCCGCGTGGGCGAGTCGGTCGTCACGATGGACCTGAACTACGCCACCATCACCGGCGTCGCGCGCGACGACCTGGAGGACGGCGGCGCCTGGCTGTATGCGGAGACCGTGCGCCAGATCCACTCGATGACGTCGGAGCGCGACGCCGGCCGCACCAAGGTCGAGCTCCTCATCCCCGACTTCAACGCGGTGCCCGAGCAGCTGGCCGAGGTCTTCTCCTCCCGCCCCGAGGTGCTCGCGCACAATGTCGAGACCGTGCCGCGGATCTTCAAGAGGATCCGCCCCGGTTTCCGTTACGAGCGCTCGCTCGAGGTCATCACGCGCGCCCGTGAGGCGGGTCTGGTCACCAAGTCGAACCTCATCCTGGGCATGGGCGAGGAGCGCGAGGAAGTCAGCGAGGCGCTGCGGCACCTGCACGACGCGGGTTGCGAACTCATCACCATCACGCAGTATCTGCGTCCTTCCGTACGCCACCACCCCGTCGAGCGCTGGGTGAAGCCGCACGAGTTCGTGGAGCTGAAGGAGGAGGCCGAGGAGATCGGCTTCTCCGGTGTGATGTCGGGCCCGCTGGTCCGTTCCTCGTACCGCGCGGGACGCCTGTACCAGCAGGCGATGGACCGCCGCGGCGCGGCGGTGGCCAGCCCGGCGGTCTGATCACAGGCTGTGTGAATTCAGGCACAAGCAACTACTGCCGAGTAACGGCAAGTTGGACGCGGCTCATACTCCCCCGCAGGTCGGGGCGGCGTACGGGCCGCGTCAGTCTTTTGGGCGCGTGAGTAAAGGTTTCATCGGTGTTTGACCCCGGAGTCACGCCCTGGTAACACCAATCAGTGACGCTGGCTCTACGCACAGCACGCACCACCCCCGATTCACGCCGCACGCACCACCCCGATCAACCCCGCCGATTCACCCCGCACCCCCCGCACCGTCCGCTCCACGATCCTCACCCCGAGGGGGACCTCCACCATGCAGGCCGCGCCGGTTCGTCCCGTACGCGCAAACGCCATCCCGTCCGTCACCGATGCTCTGCGCGCCATGGAGTCGCTGCTTCTGCGCAGCGGGCAGCGCACGGCCCGCAGGAACGCCTGGACCGCCGTCCTCGAGGACCGGCGAAGGGCCAAGGACCGGGTCGAGGCACAGCATGTACTGGAGGCCGTGGCGGGTCGCACTTCCTAGGCCACGTAAACTTCCAGACATGGCGAGGAAGGCAAACTCAGACAGCGTTGACGCTGCTGCGAACCCCGGGCGACTGAAGCAGATCGCCCTGACGTACAAGATGACCCGAAAGGCCGACCCGAAGGTCGGTCTTGTCGTCGCGGCTGTGGGAATCGTCACCTTCGGTGTCTTCCTCGCGATCGGTTTCTTGATCGACCACCCCATTTATCTGGGCATCCTCGGATTCCTGCTGGCCTTCCTCGCGATGGCGATCGTCTTCGGACGCCGCGCCGAGCGGGCGGCCTTCGGGCAGATGGAGGGCCAGCCGGGCGCGGCGGCCGCGGTGCTGCAGAACGTGGGCCGCGGCTGGAGCACGACTCCGGCGGTTGCGATGAACCGCAGCCAGGACGTGGTGCACCGGGCGGTCGGCAAGGCGGGCATCGTGCTGGTGGCCGAGGGCAACCCGAACCGGCTGAAGACACTGCTGGCGGCCGAGAAGAAGAAGATGGCGCGCATCGTGGTGGACGTGCCGGTGCACGACATCATCGTGGGCGACGGCGAGGGCCAGGTGCCGCTGAAGAAGGTGCGCACCACGATGCTCAAGCTGCCGCGCGTGCTCACCGGCCCGCAGGTCACGGCGGCGAACGACCGCCTTCGTGCTATGGGCGACCTCATGAGCAATATGCCGCTGCCGAAGGGTCCGATGCCGAAGGGCATGCGGATGCCGCGCGGCGGAAAGATGCGCTGACCCCCTACGAAACAAGGCGGTGGCCCGGGACCTGAGTCCCGGGCCA
>NZ_JBEXEX010000056.1:0-44191 GCF_040606445.1 Streptomyces sp. NPDC005408
CGTTACGAGAAGCGCGCCTACATCTACGGTGGCACTGTCACCCTCGCAGCCCTCATGATCTGGCTCCGAACATGATCCGAGAAACAGCGCCTAGGACTGGTCCGGATGATCATGTGCTGAGCCAGATGGCCGGGGCTGCTGCGGTGGCTGTGCCGAGGAAGACGTAGCCGCGTTTGTCTCAGCGAGTGGCCACGGCCCGGGACTGCTCCTGTTGATCGCCCGCTCGTGTGTGTATGCACGCCGTTCACGTGCCTCGTGTCCGCCTCTTCGCGGGGGAGACCAATCTCCGATGGGTGCGGCTCCCTGGATCACTCTGGGGTGTTCGTGCCGAGGTACGCGTCGAGGACCTTCGGGTCGGCGCGTACCTCGGCTGCGCTGCCCTCGGCGAGGACCCGGCCCAGGTCGAGGACCACGACCCGGGCGCAGAGCTCCATCACGAACGCCACATTGTGCTCGACGAGCAGCACCGCGCAGCCTTCCTCGTCCGCGAGATGCCGTACGACGGCGGCGAGTTGGGCCCGTTCCTCGGCGGTCATGCCCGAGGCCGGTTCGTCGAGCAGCAGCACGCGGGGTAGGTCGGCGAGCGCGCGGGCCAGCTCCACCATGCGGGCCTGTCCTACGGGCAGGACTCCGGCGTACGAGCCGGCCAGCGCGTCAAGTCCGCAGGCACCGAGCACGGTTGCCGCGCGCTCGCGTCGTGCCGTCTCTCTCGTACGCCGCGTGGGCGACGCGACCAGATCGGCGGCGAGCCCGCCACCGCCGCCGCGCCACTCCTGGGCGACCAGCAGGTTGTCGGCGACGGTGAGCTGCCCGAACAGCTGCTGGCGCTGGAAGGTGCGGCGCATGCCGTGCCGGGCGCGCCAGACGGGGGAGCGGCGCGTGATGTCCACGCCGTCGAGCCGGACGCGTCCCTCGTCCGGCCTGCGGATGCCGGACATGACGTCGAACAGGGTTGTCTTGCCCGCGCCGTTGGGGCCGATGAGCCCGCAGACTTCGCCGGGGCGAACGCCGAGATCCACGCCGTCCAGGGCGCGGATGCCGCCGAAGTGGACACCGATGCCGGATGCGTGCAGGACGTACTCGCTCATGGCCGCGCGCCTTCCGTGACCCCGAGGTACGCCTCGGTGAGCCGGTCCGTCTCCACCTCGTCGCGCGGGCCGCACCAGGAGATCCGGCCCTGCGCGAGATACGCCACGGTGTCTGCGACACCGAGGACCTCGGCGGCCTTCTCCTCCACGAGCAGCAGCGCGGTACCGGCCGCGCGGAGCTCGGTGAGCAGCCGGAACACCTCCTCCACGACGCGCGGCGCCAGACCGAGGGAGGGCTCGTCGGCGATCAGCACCTTGGGCGGGCGCTGGAGCAGCGGGGCGAGGGCGAGCATCTGCTGCTCTCCACCGGAGAGCGAACCGGCGGGCACGGTACGGCGCTTGGCGAGGCTGCTGAACTGTGCGTACACGGCGTCGCGTGCGGCTGGGTCCTTGAGGGTGATCGCGAGGTTCTCCTCGATGGTGAGGGACGGGAAGATGCCGCGCCCCTCGGGCGCGAGCAACACCCCGCTACGAGCCCGCCGCACGGGCCCGTCGCGGGTGGCGTCCCGCCCGTCTGTGCGGACGACCCCGCGGGTGGGCGTCAGCAGCCCGGCGGCGACGCGGCAGAGAGTGGACTTGCCGGCGCCGTTGGGCCCGAGGAGGGCGAGGATCTGGCCGGGACGGAGGGCGAGGTCGATGTCGTGAAGGACAGGGGCGCTGCCGTACGCCGCGTGCACGCGGCTGAGCTGGAGGGCGGGGGGTGTTTCCCCCACCCCGCCCCTCCCCGCCGTATCGATGTGCGGCTCAGCCGCAGTGGCCGTTGCATCCGTGCCCAGTTCGCGGGGTGGGGGAACAACCCCCGGGCGAACCGCCCGCACTCGCCGCCAGACCCCCGCGCAGTACCCGTCAGGATCGTCCGCCAGCGCAAGCCCCGCCAGCCCGAACAGCACCACCGGTATCTGCGCCGACTCCGTCACGTACTCCGACAGCACATGCGGCACCAGCGCGAAGACCAGGCCCGCCACCACCGCGAACTGGGGGCGGCGTACGCCCGCCGCGGCCACCACCGCGAGCCAGATCAGGCCTGTCATCGCGGTGAAGTCCGTCGCCGTGATGCGCGTGTTGTACGACGCGTACATCACGCCGCCGAACCCCGCCAGCCCTGCCGACAGCGTGAACAGCACCAGCTTCGTCCGCACCACAGACACCCCGCTCGCGAGCGCCGCCGCCGGCCCCGAGCGGACCGCGAGCATCGCCCGGCCCGACGGGGAGTTGCGAAGGGCGCTCAGCGCAGCGACGACCGCCGCAACCAGGAGCACCAGCGCCACCCCCATCGCCCGGTCGTCCGTCAGATCGACCGGCCCGAACACCGGGCGCGGCATCTCCCACCCCGTGTCGCCGTTCCTCAACCAGCCGATCTGGAACAGGACTTGGTCAGCGAGGAAGGCCAGCGCCAGCGTGGCGAGGGCCAGCGTCCGCCCGCCGAGCCGCAGCGCGGGCAGCGCCACCAGCGCGCCCAGGAGCGCGGCCGCGCACGTACCCACCAGCGCCGCCGCGGCGAAGGGCCAGCCGTGGCTCATCAGCAGCCCGGCCACCAGCGCCGAGCCCGTCACGAACGTCGCCTGCGCCAGCGAGACCATCGCCCCGAGCCCGGTCACCACCGTGAACGAGACGAAGACCAGCGAGATCGCGAGCCCCTGCGCCAGGATCCCGCTCCAGAAGGGCGTCGTGACCGTGTAGAAGGCCACGGCCAGCAGCACCGCACCCACCGTCCACGGCCCCCACCGCCGTCCCCACGACCGGCCCGCCAGGTCGTCGACCGGCGGCGAGTCCACCGCCGCCGTGCCCGCCGTTCGCTGTCGCCGGGTCATGACCAGCAGCCCGGTGAACAGGATCAGAAAGGGCACCGCGGTACGGAAGCCCGTGATGCGGTCCGCGAACGAGGCGTAACCCGCGACCAGATTCTGCAGTACGCCGAGCGCAAGCCCACCGGCGAACGCGAGCGGCACCGAGGCGAACCGGCCGAGCACCGCCGCCGTCGCCGAGACGAAGAGGAACAGCGTGTAGTCGTGGGCCGAAAGGCCGAGCAGCGGTGTGGCCAGCACGCCTGCGAGCCCGGCAAGACCGGACGACAGCATCCAGGCGATCGACGAGAGGCGGTCCGCGCTGATGCCGCGCAGCTGGGTCAGTGTGCGGTTGTCGACGGCTGCCCGCAGCCGCAGCCCCAGCCGGGTGTGCCGCATCAGCACCCACAGCGCCACCGCCACCACCGCCGTCGCCACCCAGGTGATCAGCTGGTCGGAGTCGACGCCGACGCCGTCGAAGAGCTGCCGGGACGTGGCGGGGCTCGGCCCGACCCCCGGCAGCCCGAATTGGTTCTCCGCGGGCAGCACCGAAGCGCCCGCGTCCTGAAGCAGTTCGACCACCCACAGCCCCAGCGCGGGCAGCGCGACCAGCAGCCCGATCGTAGCCACGATCTGCGCGGTCTCGCCGGCCCGCGCCAGCTTGCGGAACATCAGCCGGTCGAGCGCCCAGCCGATGCCCGGCGCCACAACGAGGACGAGGAGGAGAGCCGTCGGCACGGCGGGCCAGCCGAAGCCCGAGTGGAGCTCGTAGAAGCACAGGGCGCACAAATACGCGGTCGCGCCGTGCGCGAAGTTGAAGAGCCCGGAGGCCGAGTACGAGAGCACGAGTCCCGTCGCCAGCAGCGCGTACAGCGCACCCGAGACCAGCCCGCTCAGCACAAAGCCCAGCAGATCCGCCATGGCGGGCGTCCCCTACTTGAAGGAGATGGGCTCGTAGCACGTAAACGGCGACGAGACCTCGTACGCCCCGTTCTTGAGCTGCACGAGCGCGCCGCAGCCGAAGGCTTCCTTGTGCCCCGTGGCCACATTCCGGTCGCCGACCATCGTGCCGGTGTCGGAGTACCCGGCGGCGGCCTTCTGGAAGCTCTCGACGGTCAGGTCCTTTCCGGCCTTCCGGGCTACGGAGAGGAAGAGATCGGCGGACATGTAGCCGGTCATCATGTGAATATTGAGCGGCACATCATTGCCCGCCGCCTTCCTGATGTCCTCCTTGAACTGCTTCATCGCGTCGCTCTGCGACTCGAACGGCTCGAAGGACAGCAGCACATGAACCCCGTCGAGCGCCTGCCTCGTCGCGCTCTTGGCGAGCAGCCCCGGGTCGTAGTCCGTCGGGTCGGTGAGCACGCCCTTGAAGCCGCTGCGCTTGACGGCCGTGAACAGGCCGATGTTGTACGGGGTCTGCATCACGGAGACGACCACGTCGGGTGCCTTGCCGTCGTCGCTGCGCAGGATCTCTTTCGTGTACGCGGACCAGTCGCTCGGAAGCGAGGTCGCGGGCACGATCGCCTTGGCGTAGCCGACGTGGAACCCGGCCGCCGCGAAGCCCTGCTTGTAGGTACGGATGGCGAAGGTGCCCGCGTCGTTGTCGTTGGCGAGGATCGCGACCGACTTGCCCTTCGCGCCGCCGAGCACATGCGCAAGGCCCTCCGGCCAGGTCTGGGTGATGGTGCCGCCGGGCATCGGCACCATGCAGCCGCCGAAGCCGTAGATGTGCTGGGGCCCACAGAACTGCGGCACCGTGCCCCAGCCGAAGGTCGGCACCTTCTGCTTCTCCAGGAAGTCGGCGCCCGAGAAGGTCACCGAGCTCATCGGGGAGACGGCGAAGACCTTCTCCTGCTGCACCAGCTTGCGGGCGGCCGCGAGGTTCTTGGCCGGATCCTGACCGTCGTCCTCGGCACCGATGTACTCGATCTTCCGGCCGTTGACGCCTCCTTCGGCGTTGGCCCGCTGGTAGCGGGCGCGGGCGCCGAGGTCGGTGTCCTTCTTGGAGTAGCCGCTGGCGGTGGTCATGGAGACGATGCCGCCGACCTTGATGGAGTCCTCGCTCACTCCGCGTACGGAGGTGCCGTCCTTGCCGGTGGACTCGCCCGAAGTGGAGGCGGAGTTGCAGGCGGTGGCGAGCAGCAGCGCCGCGGCGGCTGCGGCGATGGTGCGGATCGGTCGCAACACAGTGGGTCCCTCCGTCGGGTGACCGAAATTCTGTGCTGGACCTGATGGGCCGTCAATAACTGATGCAGCGTTAATTGATGAACCGTCAGAAAGTGACGAACCGCGACCTCCGCGCAGGCCGAGGTGCCGCGTCAGTGGTAGAGCGCGTCCACCTCGACCGCGTAGGCCGCCTCGATCGCCTTCCGCTTGAGCTTCAGCGAGGGGGTGAGCAGTCCGTGCTCCTCGCTGAAGGGATGCGCCAGGATCCGGAACGTACGGATCGATTCGGCCTTGGACACCAGGGTGTTGGCGGCCACCACGGCCCGGCGGATCTCCATCTCCAGATCCGGGTCGCGCACCAGCTCGGCCGGTGGCAGCGGCGGCTTGTCCTGCATGGCGAGCCAGTGGTCGACGGCCTCCTGGTCCACGGTGACCAGGGCAGCGATGTAGGGACGGTCGTTGCCGACGACGATGCACTGTGCGACCAGCGGATGGTTGCGCACCCGCTCCTCTAGGCCCACGGGCGAGACGCTCTTGCCGCCCGAGGTCACCAGGATCTCCTTCTTGCGCCCGGTGATGGTCAGATAGCCGTCCTCGTCGAGCGCCCCGAGGTCACCGGTGGCCAGCCAGCCGTCGTGCAGCACGGCGTCGGTGGACTTCGGGTCGCCGAGATATCCGCCGAAGATATTGGCCCCGTGCAGCCACACCTCGCCGTCTTCCGCGATGTGCACCGTGGTGCCGGGGATAGGCTGGCCGACCGTGCCGTATCGCGTGCGCTCGGGTGGGTTCGCGGTCGCCGCCGCCGTCGACTCGGTGAGTCCGTATCCCTCGAAGATGGTGACGCCGGCACCCTCGAAGAAGAGCCCGAGCCGCCGGTTCATACCGGAGCCGCCGGACATCGCGTGCCGCACGCGGCCGCCCATCGCGTCGCGGACCTTGCCGTACACGACCTTCTCGAAGAACTGGTGCTGCATGCGCAGCCCCGCCGAGGGTCCGGGGCCCAGCCCGAACGCCCGGTGCTCCATGGCCTCCGCGTACCTCACCGCGACCTCGGCGGCCTTGTCGAACGCGCCCGACTTCCCCGCGGCCTCCGCCTTGCGGCGGGCGGCGTTGAAGACCTTCTCGAAGATGTACGGAACGGCCAGGATGAACGTCGGCCGGAACGCCGCCAGATCGGGCAGCAGGGCGCTCGCCTGGAGCACCGGCTGATGACCGAGCTTGACCCGGCCGCGGATCGCCGCGATCTCGACCATCCGGCCGAAGACGTGCGACAGGGGCAGAAAAAGCAGTGTGGCGGCCTCGTCACCGGGCTTGGAGTGGAAGACGGGCTCCCACCGGCCGATCATGGTGTCGGCCTCGAACATGAAATTGGCGTGCGTGATCACACAGCCCTTGGGGCGGCCGGTGGTGCCCGAGGTGTAGATGATGGTGGCGATCGAGTCGGGGGTCACCGCCCGCCGGTGGCGGTGCACCACCTCGTCCTCGATGTGCGCGCCCGCCTCGACCAGTTCGGCGACGGCACCGGTGTCCAGCTGCCAGAGCCGTTTGAGCTGCGGCAGCCGGTCTATCACCGAGCCGATGGTCATGGCGTGGTCCTCGTGCTCGACCATGCATGCCGTGACCTCGGAGTCGTGCAGCATCCAGAAGACCTGCTCGGCCGACGACGTGGGATAGATGGGCACCGACTGGGCGCCCACCGTCCAGAGCGCGAAGTCGAAGAGTGTCCACTCGTAGCGCGTGGGACACATCAGCGCCACCCGGTCCCCGAAGCGCACACCGTGCGCGAGCAGCCCCTTTGCCAGGGCCAGCACCTCGTCGCGGAACTGCGCGGAGCTCATGTCCTGCCAGGTGCCCGCCGCGTCCTTGCGGCCGAGGGCGATCCGGTCCGGATCGCTTTCGGCATGGTCGAAGACCGCGTCCGCAAGTCCACCGACCTGAGGCGCCGCGGCCATGGGTGGGACAGTGAACTCGCGCAATGGCCTGCTCCTTGTGGCGCTCCCCGCACAGCGCCGTGACGCTACCCCACGACGCCGTCGGGCGGGAGAGGCTTCACGAACTGTGGACGAATGGCATCACCACAGGTCAGGCGCAGATATCCGGCAACATGGTGCAGGCTTGGGCGCCGTTCTGACCCCTGAGTAAGTTAGTCGGGCCCGAATCTCCACCGAATCTGTACGGAGCGATCACCGCCGCTCTACGGGTACGGGGCTTTGGTCCGTACCTGCACGGCGGGCGCCGTCGAGTTCCGCACCCACACCAGCACCGCCAGCCCGGCCGTCAGGGCGGCCCGCCCCGAAATCCGCGTCCGGCACCGCCTCCAGCGGCACCCTGAGGCGCCCGAGTGCCGCTCGGTGGCTGGTCTGCCGTGAACGTGATGATCACTCTGGAGTCGCGGTTGTTCAAGACAGCCCGAGCGCCGGGCTGAACGGCGACTTCATCATCGGACAGGACTTCGCCGTCGTCGCGGTGGGCGGCGACGAGGTCCGCGGGCTCGGCAAGTCCCAGCTGCTCATGCTCAATTGCAACCCGAGCTTCGCCGCCCCCAGCGGCTACAAGAAGGAGAAGGCGCTCGTCGAGGGCTGCGTGCTCACGGACCACCTCGGCGACTGACCGGGCGGCGCGGCCCCGCCGGACGGTGCAGCCGGTCCCCGCCCGCGAGGATCGACGCCGCCAGCGCGTCCGCCGCCTCCTGCGCCTCGCGGCCCGCACCCGCGCGCCGGCCGTGCAGCAGGACGAAGTCCACATCGCCGAGCTCGGGCAGACCCGCACGGGCCGGGACCGGGACCAGGCCCGGCGGAATCAGCCCCCGGGTGTGGGCCATCACGCCGAGCCCGGCCCTGGCAGCCGCGATCAGACCGCTCAGGCTCGTACTCGTACACGCGATGCGCCAGGCGCGGCCGTCGGCCTCCAGCACCTCCAGGGCGCGGGCGCGCGTGATCCCCGGCGGCGGAAAGACGATCAACGGGACCGGACGGTCCGGGTCCAGTCGCAGCTCGGGCGCGCCGATCCAGGTCAGGGCGTCCTGCCAGACCAGCTCGCCATGGGTGTCACCGGCGCGCCGCTTGGCCAGCACCAGATCGAGACGGCCCGCCTCCAGACGCTCGTGCAGGGTGCCCGACAGCTCGACCGTGAGCTCCAGATCGACCTCCGGGTGATCACGCCGGAACGCCTGAAGGATCTCCGGGAGCCTCGTCAGTACGAAGTCCTCGGAGACCCCGAAACGCAGCCGCCCGCGCAGCCGCGTGCCCCCGAAGAACGCGGACGCCCGCTCGTGCGCCTGCAGGATGGAGCGGGCAAAACCGAGCATCGCCTCGCCGTCCTCCGTCAGCGCCACGCTGTGCGTGTCCCGCGTGAACAACTGGCGCCCGGTCGCGTGCTCCAGCCGCCGCACATGCTGGCTCACCGTCGACTGACGCAGACCGAGCCGACGGGCGGCCTGGGTGAAGCTCAGGGTCTGGGCGACCGCGAGAAAGGTACGGAGCTGGGCCGGGTCGTACATCCTTC
The DNA here is from genome assembly GCF_040606445.1 of Streptomyces sp. NPDC005408. NCBI lineage: Bacteria > Bacillati > Actinomycetota > Actinomycetes > Kitasatosporales > Streptomycetaceae > Streptomyces > Streptomyces sp. NPDC005408. Next base: position 8,546 of record NZ_JBEXEX010000056.1, read on the forward strand.
GAGGTTAACGCGTCATCGCGAAACGTGATGACAGTCAGAGTGGTGTACGGGATTCCCGATCGCGCCGATCCGGAGGAGCATGGAGAGGGCACGATCGGAACCGAGAGCAAGTGGAGCACATGAGCCGCCGCACGATGCAGTTGCCGTCCTGGCTGCCGATCGATCCGTACATCATGGCTCTGCTCGGGACGGTCGTCCTCGCGGCACTCCTCCCGGCATCGGGCGCAGCGGGGGACGTGGCGGACGGGGCATCGACCGGGGCAGTGGCCCTGCTCTTCTTCCTGTACGGCGCCCGCCTCTCGACGCGAGAGGCCCTCGACGGGCTCAAGCACTGGCGGCTCCATCTGACCGTGCTGGGCGCGACCTTCCTGATCTTCCCGCTCCTCGGCCTCGCGGCTCGAAGCCTCCAACCGCTGTTGCTCACCCCGCAGCTCTACAGCGGCCTGCTCTTCCTGTGCCTCGTCCCGTCGACGATCCAGTCCTCGATCGCCTTCACCTCGATAGCCCGCGGCAACGTCCCCGCGGCGATCTGCGCGGGTTCCTTCTCCAGCCTCGCGGGCATCGTCCTGACCCCGCTGCTCGCGGCCGTCCTGCTCGGCGGCACCGGCGGCGGCTTCTCCGCGGACTCGCTGCTGAAGATCGTCCTGCAATTGCTGGTGCCGTTCCTGGCAGGGCAGTTGCTGAGGCGGTGGGTCGGCGGCTTCCTGATCCGCCACAAGAAGGCGCTCGGCTATGTCGACCGGGGCTCGATCCTGCTCGTCGTCTACGCAGCCTTCAGCGAAGGCATGGTCGCGGGTGTCTGGCACCAGGTGACGCCCCTGCGCCTGGGCGCGCTCCTCCTGGTCGAGGCGCTGCTGCTCGCCGCGATGCTTGCCCTGACCTGGTACGGCTCGAAACGGCTCGGCTTCGGCCGGGAGGACCGGATCGCGATCCAGTTCGCGGGCTCGAAGAAGAGCCTGGCGGCGGGGCTGCCGATGGCGAGCGTGCTGTTCGGGGCACAGGCGAGTGTGGCGGTGCTGCCGTTGATGCTTTTTCACCAGATGCAGCTGATGGTGTGCGCGGTACTGGCAAAGAGGCGGGCGCGGGACGCGGTGGTGCCCGCGGTGCCTCTGCCCCACCCCGCCCCTTCCCGAACCGGGGCTGCGCCCCGGACCCCTTGAGCGGCGCGGGTGCGCGGTGAGGGGGGTGTTTCCCCCACCCCGCCCCTTCCCGAAACTGGGGGCGAGCCCCCGGGCCCCCATGGCGCCAGCTTCGCGGCGCGAGCCCCAGCCCCGCGAGGGGAGGGAACGTGGCGGCTGACGCTCCACACCCTCAGGGCGCCAGCTTCGCGGCGCGAGCCCGCCCGCGTACCGCGTCGGCTTGGCGGCGCCAGACCAGCGCTTCCCCCGAGGGACCCTGCACGCGCGGCGCGGGGCGACCGATGGCCGTCACCGGTAAGGGGGCCGCGTAGCGGGTGGAGTCGGGACGTAAAGCGTGATTTGCGGCGCGGGGACGCCCGTACCCCACGAACGACCAGAGACGCGCCGTAAATCATGCGGTCCCGGCGCAACCCCGGAGCGGCCCCCAAACGGCGCGCCCGGCGGCACCGGGCAACCCCGCGGCCCGCACCGCCAAACGGCCACCCCGCGGCACCCCGAACCCGGACGCGCCCTGCGACTGACAAGATCGCCGGGTGACGACGTACGCGATACGCCCCTACGGCGCCCGCCCCTGCACCCTGGTCGTATGCCGCGGGTGCTGCTGCGGTGACGCCCGCAAGAACCCCGGCACCGACCACGATGGCCAGCTCGCCAGGCTGCGTGAGGCGGCCGCGGACTCCGGCGGGCGGCTCGCGGTGCGTACGAGCGACTGCCTCGGCCCCTGCGGCCAGGCGAATGTGATCGTGGTCCAGCCCTCCACGGAGGGCCGCCGCCGAGGAGCCCGCGCGGCCTGGATCGGCTGGGCGCTCGACGACGACGCGACCGACGACATCCTGGCCTGGGTGCGGGCGGGCGGCCCCGGCCTCGCGGAACTCCCGGCCACGCTCGAACTCCAGACGATCCCGGCCCCGGCGGAATCCCGCCGCCGCGCCCGCACCTCGCGCCGCGCCTGAAAGATGTCACCACCAGCCGCGGGCCCGTCTGAGTTGCAGCATGGAGTCAGGCCCCCGGCCGCTCGAGGCCGCGTGGCGGGGTTCGCTGCGGCGGACCGGCCGGACCGGCAGAGGCGGAAGAGGTGCATGTCCATGGGTTCGAAGTCGCACAGCCACGATGAGCCGACCGAGGCTGTCCATGACGTCGACCGGGCCGTGCAGCACGCCCTGGACCGGCTGACGCTGCTGACCAATGCCTCTGAGGCGCTGGCCAGCACCCTCGACATCGACGAGGGTCTGCGACGCCTGTGCCGCACGCTGGTGCCGGGTCTCGCGGACTGGTGCGCGGTGGATCTGCTCGACGACCGTGGCCGTCTGCGCCGCCAGGTGGTCGAGCACCGTGAGCCGGATCTGCTGTCACCCGGCCTGTACGAGGGTGAGCTGCCACCCGTGTCCGAGAAGTCGGACTCCTCAGTGGCCCGCGCGTTGCGGGGGGCTGGACCACTACTGGTCACGACGTTCACCGCGCCCGCCAACACGGTCGATCCACTGCATGCCAGAGAGCTGGAACTGTTCGACCATCTGGGAGCCGACACGGTGGTGATCGCGCCGCTGCGGGCCCGCCGCCAGGTGCTGGGCGCCCTCACCCTGGCACGCACAGAGGCCACCGGTGCGCTGGGAGAGGACACTCTTCCGCTGGCGGAGGACCTGGCCCACCGCGTCGCGCTCGCCGTCGAGAACGCACGTCTGCAGGCCGAGGTCCAGCACACAGGGGAGCGCATCCAACGCTCCCTGCTGCCCGATCTGCCCACCGACCGCCACGTCGAGTTGGCCGCCCGCTACCAGCCCGCGATGGCCACCTCCCAGGTCGGCGGTGACTGGTACGACTCGTTCGTGCTGCCCGGCGGTGCCATGACACTGATCATCGGCGACGTCGCCGGCCACGACCTGCAAGCCACCGTGACCATGAGCCACATGCGCAACATGCTGCGCGGCATCGCCAGCGACCGCAAAGAGCCACCGGGCAAGATCCTGGGCCGGCTCGACACGGCCATCGGTATTCTCTACCCGCACCTGACGCTGACCTGCATCTACGCACTGGTGGAGAAGCCCGACGAGTATCAGCGGTGGAGGGTGCAGTACGCCGCCGCCGGCCATCCCGCTCCGCTGTTGATCACTGCGGAAGGTGACACGCGATTCCTGACCGAGGGCCGCAGCATGCTGCTTGGAGTAGAGCCCAGCCAACTACGCCCTGACGCCACCGAGATCCTGCCGTCGAACTCCACCCTCCTGTTCTATACCGACGGCCTCATCGAACGACGAACAGAAGACCTCGACCGCGGTGCCGCCCGGCTCCGCCAGCACGCGGCCGCCCTCGCCCAGGAACCTCTGGAGTCGTTCTGCGACGAGCTGCTCACCGGCCTCGCACAGGCCAGCAGCGACGATGTGGCACTCATCGCCGTCCGCATCCCTCCACGTCACGAAAGCCCCGAGTCGGCCACCGCCACCGCCGACTGAGGCCACCAAGTCGCGCCCACCGCCTCCGGATTGTGTTGAAACGGCTCAGGGCCACGATGTTGTACGGCACCGAGGCCCACGGGGCCGCCGGGCCCGACCGGCCGAATCCAGCCACCCGCATTCACGAACTCTTCGCTCAGCTGTCGCCGTTAAAGCGCCGCTGCCGGCCACGGCTCCTCGCTACCGTGCACTCGATCACCCCGACGATCGTCCCGCGGAGAGTCCATGTGCAGTCCGCTCCACCAGCCCGACGGCCTGCTCCCGGCCGCAGCCAGCCGTCGTACGTTCCTACGAGCCACCGGACTGACAGGTGCCGCTACCGCCGCAGCCGCCGTCGCGGGGGGAGTCGCCGCCGCGCCCGCCGCGGCGCTGCCGCAGCAGAAGAGCGCTGACAACGTTGCCAGTTGGCGGCCCGACCCGGACAGTCAGAGATTCACCTTCGTCGTCATGCCGGACACCCAGTACCTCTTCGACGGCGCCAGCATCCACGCCGAACCCGTCAAGGCATCCCTGCGCTACATCCTCGACCACGGGCGCGAGGAGAACATCGTCTTCCTCTCCCACCTGGGCGATCTCACCGAAAACGGGCAGCCGGGCGAATTCGGGCCGCTGAGCGAGGCCTTCGAGCTCCTGGACCGGCGCCGCGTCGGCTACAGCGTCGTCGCCGGCAACCACGACATCAAGTCATCGACCGACGACCAGCGCGGCCGCACCCCCTACCTGGACGCCTTCGGCCCGCAGCGCCTGCGCCGGCTTCCGACCTTCGGCGGCGCCACGCCCGACGGCTACAACACGTACCACCTCTTCCGCGCCGCCGGCCGCGAGTGGCTGGTCCTCGCCCTCGACTGGCGGCCCTCCGAGGCATCGCTCGCCTGGGCCAGGGGCGTCATCGCCAAGCACCCGAAGACGCCCGTCATCCTCACCACGCACGAGCTCGTGTACGCCGACCAGTACGGCGACGAGGCCGAGTTCTCCCCGCACGGCAAGCACCTGTGGGACGAGCTGATCGCCGACAACGACCAGATCTTCCTCACCCTCAACGGCCACTACTGGCCCGCCGCCCGCACCACCCGCCAGAACGCCGCGGGCCACGATGTGCATCTGCACATCACCAACTACCAGAACCGGTACTACGGCGGCAGCGCGATGATCCGCCTCTACCGCTTCGACCTCGCCAGGAACACCATCGACGTCGAGACGATCTCCCCGTGGATCCTCGGCCGCGCGGGCGAGGACCTCAACGAGCTGGAGCGCCGCGAGATAGAACTGACCGGCCCCCAGGACAGCTTCCCCGTCCCCGTCGACTTCGAGAAGCGGTTCGCGGGCTTCGCGCCCATACCGGCGCGCGGCACCCGCCCCGCCGCGAAGATGCTGGTGCCCGGCACCGTCGCGTACTGGCGTTTCGACGGCCCGCACCCCGAAGGCTCCCCGGCCGAGCCCGCCCTGCGCGTCCCCGACCTGTCGGGTCACGGCAACGACCTCACCCGCGAGCCCGTCCCCGGCTCCCCGGCCGACGCCCTGCGCTGGTCCGCCGGCCACCACCCCGACCAGCCGGGACACGGCAGCCTCTACTTCGACGGCGGCAAGCCCCCGCTGCACGGCGCCTATCTGCGTACCGCCAAGGACGCCCCGCTCAACACCAAGACCTTCCGCTCCGGCTACACCATCGAGGCCTTCCTCAAGCTCCCCGCCGACTGGGACGCCGGACACCACGCCTGGGGATCGGTCCTCAGCCGCCGCGGCATGCTCGGCGCCGCGGGAAAGACCGGAGGCGACCCGGAAGAGCCCGTTGCCACCCTCTCCCTCTCCGACGGACCCGGCCTCCAGTGGGCTGCCGCGCCGCTGAACCAGCCCGGCCTGGTCACCAACTGGAGCCATGAGCTGGAGCGCGACAGGTGGTGGCATGTCGCCGTCGTCAACGACGGACGGCACACCGCGATGTACGTCGACGGCTGCCGGGTCGCCCGCAACCCCGCAACGAACACCGCCGGACTCGCCACCCTCGGCCTGCCCTGGCTGCTCGGCGCCTACGAGTACGGCGGCACCCTCGACCAGCTGATGCACGGCTGGCTCGGCGACATCAGGATCGCCGAACGGGCCCTGCCCGTACGCGACTTCATGAACGCCTGATCCGGCGCAACCGTCCTCGCAGCAACACCCAGCAGCACCGCAGCACCCCTCAAGGAGAACACCATGCCGCGACCGATCCAGCCCCTGCCGCGCTGGGCGGACCCCGACGTACCCGCCGACTCGCTCGACCCCCAGGGACTCTCGCGGCGCGGACTGCTGCGCAGCGCGGGCCTGTTCGGCGCCGCCTTCGCAGGCGGAGCCCTGCTCGCGCCGACCGCTGCCGAGGCGCAGAGCCAGTCCCTCGGCGACCCCGCGCTGTCCTATCTCGTCGGCGACCACCACGTGCACTCCGTCTACAGCCACGACGCGAAGTACACCTTCTCGCAGCTCGCGGGCGCGGCTTCACGCTTCGGCCTGGACTGGATGGTCCTCACGGAGCACAGCAACATCGGCCACCACAAGGCGGGCGGCGCGCAGGCCGAGCACGAGGAGATCCTCAAGGCCCGTGCAGAGAACCGGCGCATGCTGCTCTTCCAGGGCCTCGAGTGGTACATCCCCGGCGCCGAGCACGCCACCGTCTTCTCCCCGCCCGGCCGTCACGAGGTCGAGCTGCTCACCCGCTTCGAGCAGGCCTTCGACGGCAAGCTCCTCGGCTACACCGCGGGCGGCCCGGGCCACCCCGACACCCCGCGCAACGAGGCCCACGCCCTCAAGGCCCTCCAGTGGCTCGTGCAGCAGCGCCGCTGCGGCTATGTCGACGACGTCCTGATCCTCGCCAACCACCCGCTGCGCCTGGGAATCGACTCCCCGCACGAGATGCGCGCGTGGCGCGACGCCGCCCCCGGCATCATGATCGGCATGGAGGGCGCGCCCGGCGCCCAGGCCGCCGCCTCGCCCGGCCGGAACGCACCGACCGCCATGCGCGGTGACTACGAGAACTCCCCGTCCGAGAACTCCTTCCCCGGGTATCCGCGTGCGGCCTATCTGACCTACGGCGGCTTCGATTGGGCGACCGCGACCGTCGGCGGTCTGTGGGACGCCATGCTCGCCGAAGGCACGCTGTTCTCGGTCACGTCCAACTCGGACGTACACCGGGTCACCTTCGACACCTGGAAGAACGGCGACTGGCTGCCGGGCCAGAACTTCGACAACACCGGCCGCCTGCCCGACCCGGTCAACACCACCGAGCCGCAGCCCGGCAGCGACTTCTGGCCGGGCCAGTTCAGCCGTACACACGTGGGTGTGACCCGCTACGGCTACCGCCATGTGATGGCCGGACTGCGGGCAGGCCGGGTCTGGGTCGACCACGGTCAGCTGATCGACGGCATCGACGTACGCGTGAACAGGGAGCACGGCATCGGCCGCGGCGTGACGCTGGGCGGCCGGCTGCGCGTACGCCGGGGCGAGAAGATCGTCCTCAACGTCACGGTCACGACCGCGACCCGCCCCAACCATCACGGTGAACTGCCGCAGCTCGCCCACCTCGACGTGATCCGCGGCGCGGTGTCGGGCCCGGCCACCGACCGCGACGAGTGGCGTGCACCCGACACCAAGGTCGTGCACACCGCCGACGTGGAGGGCCGCACGGGCCGGTACACGCTGCGCATCCCGCTGGGGAAGGCCGAGGAGTCCTTCTACGTCCGGCTGCGCGGCAGCGACGGCAAGCGCAACGGCCCCGGCTTCCTGGGCACGGCGATCGACCCGCACGGGCCGGTTCCGCACGAGCCGGGCAACGGCGACGCGTGGGCGGACACCTGGTGCTACACCAACCCGGTCTTCGTGGACGTCGTCCGCTGACGAAGTGCACACGGAGGGACCCGGCCGGCGCAGGGGGCGCTCCCCGCCGGCCGGGTCCTTATCCCGTGCAGCGGGGGCGCTTCAGACCCCGGTGCTCAGGGCGATGCGCTCGTCGCCCGCGTACACGTTCATATTGGCGCCGCGCAGAAAGCCCACCAGGGTGAGACCCGTCTCGGCGGCCAGGTCGACGGCGAGCGAGGACGGCGCGGAGACGGCGGCCAGCACCGGGATTCCGGCCATGACCGCCTTCTGCGCCAGCTCGAACGACGCGCGCCCCGAGACCAGCAGGATCACCCGGGACAGCGGCAGCAGGCCGTCCTGGAGCGCCCGTCCGACGAGCTTGTCGACCGCGTTGTGCCGGCCGACGTCCTCCCGTATGTCCAGCAGCTCGCCCTCCTCGGAGAAGAGCGCGGCCGCGTGCAGACCCCCGGTCCGGTCGAAGACCCGCTGTGCCGCCCGCAGCCGGTCGGGGAGGCCGGAGAGCAGAGCGGGTTCGACACGGACCGGGGGAGTGTCGGCGATCGGGAAGCGGGCGGTGGTGCGTACGGCATCGAGGCTCGCCTTGCCGCACAGCCCGCAGGAGGACGTCGTGTAGACGTTGCGCTCGAGGGTGATGTCGGGGACCGGCACACCGGGCGCGAGCTGGACGTCCACCACGTTGTACGTATTGGAGCCGTCGGCCGTGGCCCCCGCGCAGTACACGATCGACTGCAGCTCGTCCGCGCTGCCGAGCACACCCTCGCTGACCAGGAAGCCGGCCGCGAGCGCGAAGTCGTCGCCCGGGGTGCGCATCGTGATGGCGAGCGGTTTGCCGTTGAGACGGATCTCCAGCGGCTCCTCGGCCACCAGCGTGTCGGGACGTGTCGACACAGCCCCGTCCCTGATGCGGATGGTGCGGCGGCGCTCGGTGACCCGTCCCATGGCGATCAATTCCGATTCTGTACGTGTTGGAAGCCGAAGCGACCCTTGATGCAGAGGTTGCCGTGGGTCACCGGGTTGTCGTGCGGCGAGGTGACCTTGACGATTTCATTCTCCTGCACATGCAGGGTGAGGTTGCAGCCGACGCCGCAGTAGGCGCAGACCGTGGTCGTTTCCGTCTGCGCGGCCTCGTCCCAGGTCCCGGCCTCACGCATGTCGAATTCGGTCTTGAAGGACAGCGCACCGGTGGGACAGACCTCGATGCAGTTGCCGCAGTAGACACAGGCGGAGTCGGTGAGCGGGGCGTCGTGCTCGGTGGAGATACGGGAGTCGAAGCCGCGGCCCGCGACGGCGATGGCGAAGGTGTTCTGCCACTGCTCGCCACAGGCGTCCACGCACTTGTAGCAGAGGATGCACTTGTCGTAATCACGGACATACAGGTCGTTGTCGACCTTGGGTTCCGCATTCATACGGGCCGCGTCCGCGCCGAAACGATCAGGCTTCGCCTCATACTCCTTGATCCACTCGGCGGCGCGCGGGGTCGTCGTCAGATCCGTGGAGGAGGCGAGCAGCTCCAGCACGATCTTCCGGCTGTGGCGGGCGCGCTCGGTGTCCGTGCGTACCGTCATGCCCTCCTCCGCACGCCGCGAACAGGCGGGCGCGAGCGTCCGGGCGCCCTCGACCTCGACCACGCAGACCCGGCAGGCGTTCTTTGGCGTGAGCGTGTCGCCCTGGCACAGGGTCGGGATGTCCTTGCCCGCGTCCCGGCAGGCATCCAGGATCGTCGACCCTTCAGGGACTCTCACCGGCTCGTCGTCGAGCGTGAACTCGACGAGCCTGCACGGCGGTTGAAGCGGGATCGCGGTCATTCGTAGGCTCCCAGCCGGTCGATGGCGGATTCGACGGCGTTCCAGGCGGTCTGTCCGAGACCGCAGATCGAGGCGTCGCGCATGGCCTGGCCCACCTCGCGCAGCAGCGCGATGTCGCCGGCCGCTTCGGCGCCCGTACGGTCCTTGATGCGGTGCAGCGCCTCCTCCTGGCGGACCGTGCCGACGCGGCACGGCACGCACTGTCCGCACGACTCGTCGCGGAAGAACTCCGCGATACGCAGCAGAATCCGCGGCAGCTCCACGGCGTCGTCGAGCACCAGCACCACGCCCGAGCCGAGGGTCGTGCCCGCTGCCCGGGTGCCCTCGAAGGTCAGCGGTATGTCCAGCTCGTCAGGTCGTACGAAACTCCCGGCGGCCCCGCCTAGAAGTACGGCGCGCATCGTCATCGGCGGCCCGGCGAGCTCGATCAGCTCGCGCAGGGTCGAGCCGCCGAACGGCAGCTCGTACACGCCCGGCCTGGCGACATTGCCGGAGAGGCAGAACAGCTTCGTCTCCTCCGCCCGGCCGGTGAGGATGGGCAGGACGTTCATGAGCGTCTCGACGTTGTTGACGGCGGTCGGCTTTCCGAACAGGCCCTTCTCGACGGGGAACGGCGGCTTGGTGCGCGGCTCGCCGCGGTAGCCCTCGATGGAGTTGAAGATCGCGGTCTCCTCGCCGCAGATGTACGCGCCGGCGCCGCGGCGTATCTCGATGTCGAAGGCGTAACCCTGGCCGAGGATGTCGTCGCCGAGCAGCCCGCGGGTCCTGGCCCGGTCGATGGCGTTGCTGAGCCGCTCCAGTGCGCGGGGATACTCGCCGCGGAGGTAGAGGAACCCCTTGTGGGCGCCGATGGCATAGCCCGCGATGGTCATCGCCTCGATGAGCGCGTACGGATCGCCCTCCATCAGGACCCGGTCCTTGAAGGTGCCGGGCTCGCTCTCGTCGGCGTTGCACACGAGGTAGTGCGGGTGATCGGGCTGCGAAGCGGTGGCCTGCCACTTGCGCCCGGTCGGGAAGGCGGCCCCACCGCGCCCGACGAGCCCGGCATCGGTCACCTCGCGGATGACTCCGGCGGGGCCGAGGTCGAAGGCACGGCGGAGAGCGGCGTATCCGCCCTGGGCGCGGTAGTCGTCGAGGGACATGGGGTCGACGACCCCGACCCGCCGCAGGAGGACGAGCCCGGGGTCCCCGGCTTGGGGGACGGCGGCGGAGGCGGGGGGGTCGTCGGGTGCGTGCTGCGGTCGGTCGGCGGCGGTGATGAGGGCGTCGACGGTGGCGGGGGCGATGACGGCGGTGGCGTAGGGGTGCGGGTCGCCTGCGGCGGAACATCCAGCCCCGCCGGCGTTCGAGGCGCGGGGTCTGGGGCGGAGCCCCGGTTCGGGAAGGGGCGGGTCAGGGACAAGGCCCGCCGCAGGCGCTGCCGGAGCCGGCGCACCCGCCTGCAGCAGCAGCGCCGCCGGTGCCCGTTCGCACAGCCCCAGGCACGGGCTCGGCTGCACTGCCACGTCCGGGCCCAGCCCCTCGGCGAGCGCCATCGACGAACCCTTCGCCGCGCACGCCAGGTCCGTGCACACGTGCAGCACCTTCGACGCGCGCGGCTTCACCGAGAACATCGAGTAGAACGTCGCGACCCCGTACGCCTCCGCCGGCGGCACCGTCAGCCGCCGGCAGATGTAGTCCAGCGCACCCTCGCTCAGCCAGCCCACCCGGTCGTTGACGGCGTGCAGCGCCGGCAGCAGCAGGTCCCGCCGTTCGCGCGCCGCCGCACCCCCGCGTGCCCAGCGCAGGTCCTCGGACGTCCGCTCGGCGCCGCCTTCCCAGCCCGTGTCCGCGGGGCCCAACAGTCCGTCGACGGCGTCCCGTTCCTCGTCCGTCGCCTTCGCCGCGTCCGCGAATCTCAGGTCCATGCGGGCACCAGCTTCTCGATCCTGATGGCGGAGGCCTTGAACTCGGCCGTGCCCGCGATCGGGCAGTTCGCCTCGATCGTCAGCTGGTTGGTGTCGACCTCGTCCGGGAAGTGCATCGTCATGAACGCGAGCCCGGGCCGCAGGCCGGGGTCGATCCACACCGGTGCCGTCACCGAGCCCCGCCGCGAGGAGATGCGGACTTCCTCGCCGACCGAGACCCCGAACGCCTCCGCGTCCTCCGGGCACAGCTCGATGTACTCACCGCGCCGCAGCGGAGAGGCGAAAGAGCCGCTCTGCACACCGGTGTTGTACGAGTCGAGCCGCCTGCCCGTCGTCAGCCGCAGCGGATACTCCTCGTCCGTCAGATCCACCGGCGGATCGTGGTGGACAAGCCCGAACGCCGCCGGCACCCCGCGCCGTTCCGGGTCCGTCTCCCACAGGCGCCCGTGCAGGAAGCTCGACGGCAGCTCGTCGACGTCGGGGCAGGGCCACTGCAGGCCCTTCTGCTCGTCGAGACGGTCGTACGTCATCCCGTAGTGGTCGGGGGACAGGGACCGCAGCTCGTTCCAGACGGCCTGCGAGTCAGCGAACTTCCAGTCATGGCCGAGCCGTTCGGCCATCTCGCAGATGATGTCGATGTCCTCGCGCGCCTCGCCCGGCGGCACCAGAGCCGCCCGCACCCGCTGCACCCGCCGCTCGCTGTTGGTGGTCGTGCCGTCCGTCTCGGCCCACGCGGCCGTCGCTGGGAGGACCACGTCCGCCATCTCCGCGGTCTTGGTCAGGAAGATGTCCTGCACCACCAGATGGTCGAGCGCGGCGAGCCGCCGGATGGCCTGTTCGCTGTCCGCCTCGGACTGCGCCGGGTTCTCGCCGATGCAGTACACGGCGCGCAGTTCGCCGCTCTCCATCGCCTCGAACATCTCGGTGAGCGTCTTGCCGTAGCGCGGCTGGATGACGGTGTCCCAGGACCGCTCGAACTTCCCGCGTGCCACCGGGTCGAGGATGTCCTGGAAGCCGGGCAGCCGGTTGGGGATGGCGCCCATGTCGCCGCCGCCCTGGACGTTGTTCTGGCCGCGCAGCGGCTGCACCCCGGCGCCGTAGCGCCCCACATGGCCCGTGAGCAGCGACAGATTGATCAGCGCCCGGACATTGTCGGTGCCGTTGTGGTGCTCGGTGATGCCCAGCGTCCAGCACAGCTGGGCCCGTTCGGCGGTGGCGTACGCGTGGGCGAGCTCGCGGATCGCCGCGGCGGGCACCCCCGTCACCTTCTGGGCCGCCGTCAGGGTCCAGGGTTCGACCAGCTCCGCGTACTCCTCGAAGCCGGTCGTCGCCCGGTCGACGAAGGCCTGGTTGACCAGACCGGCGTGGATGATCTCGCGGCCGACGGCGTGCGCCAGCGGAATGTCGGTGCCGACGTTCAGCCCGAGCCAGCTCTCCGCCCACTCCGCGGTGGAGGTGCGGCGCGGATCGACGGCGTACATCCGTGCCCCGTTCCGTATCCCCTTCAGTACGTGCTGAAAGAAGATCGGGTGCGCGAAACGGGCGTTGGAGCCCCACATCAGGATCAGATCGGTGTGGTCGACCTCTTCGTACGAGGAGGTGCCGCCACCCGAGCCGAAGACGGCCGACAGGCCCGCCACGCTCGGCGCGTGGCAGGTGCGGTTGCAGGAGTCGACATTGTTGGTGCCCATCACCACGCGGGTGAACTTCTGCGCCACATAGTTCATCTCGTTGGTCGCGCGGGCGCAGGAGAGCATCGCGAAGGCGTCAGGGCCGTGCGCCGCCCGGGTCTGTCGGAACCCGGCCGCGGCACGCTCCAGCGCCTCGTCCCAACTCGCCCTGCGCAACAAGCCGTTGTCGTCGCGCACCAGTGGATGAGTGAGCCTCGGATACTGCTTCTGCGGCTTCTTCTTCATGCTGCACTTCCTGTTGAGGACGTGGTGGCGAGCAGATCGGCGAGCGCGTGCACCGCGCACAGCTTGGGTACGGGAGTCCTGGTCAGGGCGGCCAGTTCGACGACGGCCGCGAGCAGCACGTCCAGTTCGAGCGGCTTGCCCTTCTCCAGGTCCTGGAGGGTGGAGGTCTTGTGGTCGCCGACGCGCTCGGCGCCGGCGATGCGCCGCTCCACGGAGATCTTGGGATGGCAGCCGACCGCGGCCGCGACGTCGAGCGTCTCGCGCATCATCGTCTCGACCAGCGACTTGGTGTCCCGGTGGCGGCAGATCTGCGCCATCGTGGCCCGCGAGAGGGCACTGATCGGGTTGAAGGAGATGTTGCCGAGCAGCTTGATCCAGATGTCATTGCGCAGATCCGGCTCGACGGGGCACTTGAGCCCGCCCGCCACCATCGCCTCGCTGAAGTCGAGACAGCGCCGCGACACGGTCAGATCCGGCTCCCCGATGGAGAACCGGGTGCCTTCCAAGTGGCGTACGACACCGGGGGCTTCGAGCTCGGTCGCGGCGTAGACGACGCATCCGATCGCGCGCTCGGGCGGCAGCGTCGCGCTGACCGCGCCACCCGGGTCGACACTCTCGATACGGCGTCCGGTGTACGGGCCGGGCAGGCCGTGGAAGTACCACCACGGGATCCCGTTCTGCGCGGCGATGACGGCCGTGCTCCCGTGCAGCAGCGGATGCACCAACGGAGCCGATGCGGCATAGGAGTTGGCCTTCAGCCCGAGGAAGACATAGTCGACGGGCCCGACCGATGACGGGTCGTCGGTGGCGGCGGGCCGCGCGGTGAAGTCGCCGCGCGGGCTGAGCACCCGCACGCCGTCGCGGCGCATGGCCGCCAGGTGCGGTCCGCGGGCGATGAGATGGACCTCGGCGCCTGCGCGATGGAGCGCGGCCCCGACATATGCGCCGATGGCACCGGCGCCGACAACTGCGACTTTCACGGGGCACTCCGTTCGGTTGAGCGACCGACAAGGAGAGGGGGGAGCGTCGACAGAATATTGTCTACAGTATGCCTTTCGGGGGGTCAAGGGATGGGGCACCCTTCGGAAGGCTCCAAATTCCGGCCCCCGAATCCTGTGGGATCACTTGCCGTCGTACCGGGCGGTAGCCACCAAGACTGGGTGATTCCACTGTCCGCACTCAGGGGGACCCCTCATGACCGGCTCACGCATCGTCGCGCTCGGGCACTACCAGCCCGCAAAGGTGCTCACCAATGCCGATCTGGCGGCCGTGGTCGACACCAGCGACGAGTGGATCCGCAGCCGCGTCGGGATCGAGACCCGGCATGTGGCGGGACCCGACGAGCCGGTCGACGAGCTGGCCGCGCACGCCGGCGCGAAGGCGCTGGCATCCGCCGGACTCACGCCCGCCGACGTGGACCTCGTACTGGTCGCCACCTCCACCGCGATCGACCGCTCGCCCAACACGGCGGCCCGAGTCGCTGCCCGTCTCGGCATGGGCGCGCCCGCCGTCATGGACCTCAATGTCGTCTGCGCGGGCTTCACCCACGCGCTCGCCACGGCCGACCACGCCGTACGGGCCGGAGCCGCCGCGCGCGCCCTGGTCATCGGCGCCGACAAGATGGCGGACATCGTCGACTGGAGCGACCGCTCCACCTGCGTACTCGTCGGCGACGGCGCGGGCGCTGCCGTCATCGAGGCGAGCGCGGAGCCGGAGATCGGCGCGGTGCTGTGGGGTTCGGTCCCGGAGATGGGCCATGCCGTACGGATCGAGGGCACCCCGCCCCGCTTCGCGCAGGAGGGCCAGTCCGTCTACCGCTGGGCCACCACCCAGCTGCCGCCGATCGCCCGCAAGGTCTGCGAGCGAGCGGGCGTCACCCCCGAGGAATTGGCCGCGGTCGTTCTCCACCAGGCGAACCTGCGGATCATCGAGCCCGTCGCGCAGAAGATCGGCGCGGTCAACGCCGTCATCGCCCGGGATGTGGTCGAGTCCGGCAACACCTCGGCCGCCTCGATCCCCATGGCCTTCTCCAAGCTCGTCGAGCGCGGCGAGATCCAGTCGGGCGATCCGGTGCTGCTCTTCGGCTTCGGCGGCAATCTCTCGTACGCGGGTCAGGTCGTCCGCTGCCCCTAGGGCCTGCGGGCGGACGCGCGGCGTGGGGGCGGCCCGAGCATGTGGGCCCGAGCCACCGATCTGAAGCCGCCCTGTGCGGCAGGGCGGCTTTGATGCTCTCCACCGACGCGGCCGACGGCGCTCCTTGGCTCAGCCGGAACTTCAACTACCGCCGGCGCGGGCGGGGACGGGTCTACACCACCTATGTGTCAACCACCGATGGCGGCAAGCCGGGGCTCATCCGCCTTGCCGGTGTACTGGGTGATCCATTCGTCGATGCATAGCGTCTTCACCCCGGCCTGACCGCATCGTGTCGCACCTTGCGGAGGTCACCGTTGACCGAGCCGGCCTCCATCAGGGTCATGGTGCGGCCAATGCGGTCTTTCCCCCTTCAGCGCCTGGGCGGTGACCGTGTTCGCCGTGCCCGTCTGAGGGACGGCTCCGCACGGGTGGCCGGCAAATGCCCGGCCCGGGTTCTCCCCTGCGGAGCCGCGACCCGGCAAGGGGTCAGTCCCAGACCAGGTTGAGGGAGCGTTCGAAGTTGACGTATCCGGCGCGGGCGAAGGACATCGCCATCGGGACGTTGCTGAGGTCCGTCGATGCCCTGATCCGGTCCACACCCTCGCCGGCCAGGATGCTGGTCCCCTCGGCGAGGATGTCGTCGATGTAGCCGTTACCGCGGTGTGCGGGCAGGACACCGATGTACGCGATGATCGGGTGGTAGCTGTTGCGGGCCGGGACTACGAAGCCCACCGGGCCGCCCCCGTCGGGGAGTTCGGCGATGCGCCACCACTCGTGCGGGCTCGTGAACCCGGCGAACTCTCCGTCGTAGTGCCGCTCCGCGGCAGCGCGCGGGCTCAGTCCGGATGCCAGGTCAGCCTGGCCATGGGCGTCGAGGGTGCCGTCCATGGTGGGGGCCATCAGGGCGAGAAGGTCCTCGCGGTCGGCCACCGGTCGGAAGACGAGACGCCGCTTGGATTCCGGTAGCGGAGTGGACGGGGTCCACTGCAGGCGCAACCGTTCGACCAGCAGCCGTGCGCCCGTGCTCTCCAGTACGCGTGTGCGGGATTCCACCACCTCGTGGGCCGCGGGGTCCTCGTGCCAGTCGGGCGGGACGAAGCGGACGTACTCCGGTGGTTTCGTGCCCGCCGGGAAGACGGCTGCCCTCGCCGTCTCGAACAGCCGCAGGCCGATTTCGTCGCGGTCGGCCCGGGGCAGCGTGTCGTCTATGTCGAAGAAGTCGAACTGCAGTGGGAGGTCGCAGCCCGGGGTCGTCCACCAGGCGAGACGGGCAAGGAGGCGGTCACCGTCCACGGCCACCCACGCCCACTCGGGGCGGCGGCAGCCGACAGCGAAGTCGCCGGTCAGTTCGTGGTCGAGGACGTAGGAGAGCCGGCAGAACAGATCGATCTCCTGGGGGCCGGTCAGAGGGCGGTAGCTCACCGCTGTCTGCATCAAGTCAACTCCTGTGAAGCGGGGCGGCGTTCCGAACTCGATGTCGTGTGGGCCGGGCACGCCGGGGGCCCGGCAGCGGGCGTCGAGGGCGGCATGTGGCTCAGGCCGATTCGAGGAGCGGGCGGATTTCCAGGGCCTCCGGGGTGGGAAAGCCCCGGGCCAGTTCGATGGCCTCGGCGTGGTCGGCCACCTCCACCACGAACCAGCCGCCGAGGGTCTCCTCCCCGGTGTGGACGGGCCCGTCGGTCACCGAAGCGGATCCGTCGGCCGTCTTGCGGACAGTGACGGGGCCTTGGCGCTCGGTGTCGAGGGCGTCACCTCCCACCAGCTTGCCCGCGGCCGCGAGCTCACCGATCCAGGTCTCGTACGCCTTCCGGTAGGCGGCCCGGTCGGCCTCGATCAGGGCGCGTGAGGCATGGGTCTCGAAGACAACGAGGGCGTACTTCATGTGGCATTCCTCTGCTCGGTGCTCTTGTTCGTCGTGAGGGTCGGTGTGGTGATGGCCGGCTCGATGCGGGCCAACGCGCCCGTCTCCAGGGCCGCCCACAAGGCGCCGTCCGGGCCCACCGTGATCCCGTGCGGCTCGGACGCCGGGGTGGGCAGGTCATGGACGGCGACCGTTCCGTCGGGGGTGAGCGAGCCGACGCGGTTGCCGCCCCACTCGGTGAACCACGCAACACCGTCAGCGTCGGTGGTGATGGCGTGCGGCCGAGCGGAACGGTCGGGCAGCGGGTATTCGGTGATCCGGCCATCAGGTGTCATCCGGCCGATCTGGCCGGCCGCGATCTCGGTGAACCAGACGCTGTTGTCCGGCCCCACGGCGATCCCCACCGGAGCGGCGGCCTCGGTGGGTAGCTCGTGGACCGTGATGCGGCCGTCCATGCCAATACGTCCGACGGCGTTGCCCTGGTTCATCGTGAACCACATCGCGTCCCCGGCCGCGGCGATCGCGGAGGGGAACGCACCGGTACGCGGCAGCGGGTGCTCCGTGACCGTCCCGTCGGTGGCGATGCGGCCGATGCGGTCGGCGGCGGTCTCGGTGAACCACAGCGCGCCGTCCGGGCCCGCGGCGATTCCGAAGGGCCCGCACTCCGCGGTCGGCAGCGCGAACTCGGTCACCCGGCCGGCCGTCGTAATCCGCCCGATCCGGTGCGCCCGGTACTCGGTGAACCACAGCGCGCCGTCCGGCCCGTTGGTGATGATCGTCGGCCCGCTGTCCTGGGCGAGTTGGTGATTGGACGGTTCCCGTCCCGGAACCAGCCGGCCGATCCTGCCACTGTGCACCATGGTGAACCACAGCGCTTCGTCCGGCCCTGTGGTGATCGCGTACGGGCCGCTGTCGCGACCGGACACGGCGTACTCCTGAACGGTAGGGGTCGTCATTGCCGCTGCTCCAGACCTTCGGCGGCGGCGATGCGCTCGATGTCCCGCGGGCATCCGGCCATGATGGTTCGGGCGTGCGCGGTCACCAGTTCGACGGGCCAGTCCCACCAGGCGGCCCGCAGCAGCCGTTCGACGTCGCTGTCGTCGAAGCGCCGCCGGATCGTCCTGGCCGGGTTTCCGCCCACGACGGTGTACGGCAGCACGTCGGCGGTGACCAGTGCTCCGGCCGCGATCACCGCGCCGTCGCCGATCCGCACCCCTGGCATCACGGTGGCTCCGTATCCGAACCACACGTCGTTGCCGACCACAGTGTCCCCGCGACTGGGCATGCCGGTGACGAGGTCGAGGGTCCGCTTGGCCCACTCCCCGCCGAACATGGTGAAGGGAAAGGTGGACACTCCCATCGACGGGTGGTCCGCGCCCGCCATCAGGAACCGTGTCCCTGTGGCGATCGCGCAGTACCTGCCGATGATCAGCCGTTCAGGACCGTAGGCGTACAGCACGTTGCGCCGAGCGAAGTCGGTCGCGCCGTCGGGGTCGTCGTAGTAGGTGTAGTCACCCGCAACGACGTTCGTCCCGGCGACCAGTGGCTTGAGGAAGACGACCCGTTCGTGGGCCGGCAGGGGATGGACAGTGGTCGGATCAGGTGTCACGCGAGGGTTCTTTCCGTGCGGCCGTCGGTGGTTCGGGGCCGGAAGAAACGGGCCGCCCCACCGTCCGGGCAACTGCACCGGGTGGGGCGGCCTTTCCGGCCCTGGCCAAGCATGTGTGGCCGACCGCGGCGGGAACAACAGCCGATTCCGCCGCGGTCGTTAACCCACAGCTTCACGAAGCGGGGGAGGGGGAGGGGGAAGCGGGCACCGGCAAGTCCGCCCGCCACGTCCATTCGCCGTGGAACAGTCGCTTGATCCCTGTCCGGCGCCGGCAGCGCGACGAGGCGTCGCGATGAGGCGTCGCGCCGGGGCTGCGTCCCGGCGCTAACGACTGGGTGCGTCCAAGCAGTCCGACGCCACCTCGGCAAGGGCGCGAACCAGCGGAAGCTCGCGATCCGAGTGCCAGATCAGGGCCCACCGTACGGGCGGCGCATCGTGGATCGGGAGGTAGGCGACGCCGGGGAGCGGGTTGTAGCGGCGCCCCTCGTCGGGCACCGCGCACACAGCCTCACCCGCCGCGACGAGGGCCAGAATCTCGTGGAAGGTGGCGACACTCGGGCCGCGGCGCACGAGGCGTCCTGACGGTGTGCGGGCTGGAAGCACCCCGGCCTCCCAGGAGGCGGGAATCGCGCCCTGCAGCAGTGGAACGACGTAGTCGCCGAGCACCTCGATGCTCACGGATTCCTCGCTCGCGAGCGGATGATCCGCTGCCACCATCAGGTTGAGCGGCTCCTCGCGCAGCACCACCCCGACGGTGAGGTCCGGCTCGAGGACGGGCAGCCACGTGATCGCCGCATCCACCGTTCCGGCCCGCAGAGCTCCGAACGGATCACTGAAGAAAATCTCCCGGAAACGGACTTTGACGGTCGGCTGGCAGGACCGGAACCGGGCGAGCACCGGCGCCATCTCGTGCATCTGCGCGCCCAGGACACCCAGCGTGAGCGTGCCGGTGGAGTGACGAGCGGCTGCGGCCACCGCGGTCATGGCGTCCTGGACGCCTTCGTACGCCGGCTTCAACTGCTTGAGCAGCACCTCCCCCACGGGGGTGAGCCGTACCTGGCGGCTGGTGCGCTCGAACAGTTCGGCACCGATGGCCCGTTCCTGCTTCTTGATCGCCTGACTGACACGGGCGGGGGAGACATGCAGACGTTCCGCACTCCGGCCGAAGTGGAGTTCCTCCGCGAGCGTCAAGAAGATCTCTATGTCCCGAAGTTCCATCATGCCCCCGCACTGTAAATCTGTGAGTTAACGACCATAACAACTTTGGTTGATGCCCTCCGTGGCCGAGCCACGCATGCGAGGCCAGGTGGAAGGGCCCCACAGGTCCAAGGAGCCCACGGATGTGGTCCCGCATCCGCCGCCGGGGCTCCACGCGGGCGAAACGGCCCCCGATCCGCCTGAGCAGATCGTCAAGCCCCTTTTCTCACAGGCTCGTTGTTGCATTGTCCATGCCCCTGGGGTCATACCCCTAGGGGGTGTCTTTCGGATCTTGCCGGGCTCGCGTGCCCTGGCACGGCACTCCCCCATAGCCCTTCGGGCACGGGAGGTGCCCCCACGCTGCGTTGCGTCAGTCGCCGACGCTCCGCGCCGGCTCTTCCCCTGCCTTCGGCGGGGGGACCCCCATCCTCCGACCTGCATCTGCACGCACCAGACCCCGCTCACTGATCCGGCCTGATCCGAAAGACACCCCCAGCGCGGCACACTGAGCGGCATGGTGGCGAAACGAAGCGCGGGCCTGCTGCTCTTCCGCAGGCGCAGTCCTGATGTCGAGGTGCTCATCGGCCATATGGGAGGGCCGTTCTGGCAGGCTCGTGACGCCGCGGCCTGGTCCGTGCCGAAGGGGGAGTACACCCCGGAGGAGGAGCCGATGGCGGCCGCGCGGCGGGAGTTCGAGGAGGAACTGGGCCTGCCGCCGCCGGACGGCGACTGGCAGCCGCTCGGTGATGCCCGCCAGACGAGCGGCAAGATCGTCACCGCATGGGCGCTGGAGGGCGACCTCGACACGGACCTCGTGGTGCCGGGCACCTTCACCATGGAATGGCCGCGCGGTTCGGGCCGTATGCAGGAGTTCCCCGAGATCGACCGGGCCGGGTGGTTCGGTGTGGATGAGGCCAGAGAAAAGCTGGTGACGGGGCAGCGGGTCTTCATCGACCGGCTGGAGGAGCTGCTCGAATCCGGCCGGACGTGACGCGGATCTCGGCATGAGAGGGATTGCGCTCGGTAGACTGTAGACGATAGCCAATTGTCGCTCGCCGTCGATGGCCAGGAGGGGGACCGTGATGTTGTCCGCAGGACTGCCGCAGGGAACCGTGCCCAAGCTGGAACGACCCGGTCCGCTGCGTGAGCGGGTCTACGAGGCACTGCTCGAACTGATCACGACCCGCGCACTGCGCCCCGGCCAGCACCTGGTCGAGAGCGAACTCGCCGGCCACCTCGGGGTCTCCCGCCAGCCCGTGCGCGAGGCGCTGCAGCGGCTCAACACCGAGGGCTGGGTCGATCTCCGCCCTGCGCAGGGCGCGTTCGTCCACGAGCCGACCGAGGCGGAAGCGGACCAACTGCTCTCGGTCCGTACGCTGCTGGAGGCTGAGGCCGCCCGGCTCGCCGCCGCGAACTCCGGCTCCGCGGGGATCACCGCGCTCGAAGAACTCTGCGCACAGGGCGAACAGGCCGTCGCGGCGGACGACGTCGACCTGGCGGTGGACACCAACGCCCGCTTCCACGCCAAGGTGATGGACCTCGCCGGCAACAGCGTCCTCGCCGAACTGGCGGCGCAGGTGGACCGGCGGGTCCGCTGGTACTACACGCCCGTTGCGCGCCAGCGCGGCCGTCAGTCCTGGATCGAGCACAGGGAGTTGATCGCGGCGATCGCGGACCGAGACGAGGTGCGGGCGACACAGGTCATGCGCGCGCACACGGAACACACGCGCACGACGTACCACCAACGCGAACAGTCCTGAACGTTCATCCCCTCCGGCGTTTGAGGAGCGGGGTCCGGGGCGGAGCCTCGCTAACTCGGAGACCTGAGCCAGGGTTCCGAAAGGTCGAAGTAGGTGACGTCCTGCATGAGGGACATCATTTGCTCGAATTCTTCCTTCATCTCGGCCGGTGGTTCCTTCTTCTCCCCCTCGCGGGCGGCCTTCTCCGAGGTGAAGTAGATCGCTTCGGTGAACCCACCGTCGCCGTGCAGCCCCACCGTGCCGCCGATCAGGTCCGGCCGGAACGCGGCAAAACGTTCTTCGTCGGACGCGTCGTACATCTCACGGAAGCGAGCGGGGTCGGAGATCCGCCCCTGCATGATCTGGACGAAGCCCGCGTCGTCCGAGCCGCCCCGCAGGTACGACAGGACTTCACGACAATTGTGGAAGGTGACCTCGCCGGTGAAGAGCTTCGAGGTCTCCGACCACCACGCGCTTTGTTCCGGCCGGTCGCTGTTGCGCTGCGCCGCTTCCGCGGACTCGAAGCGGACCACTCCCACGAATGTGCCGTCACCGGTCACACCTCCTGTGGAGCCGAGCCAGCCGGTAGCGCCCGCAGCGTGTTCCGTCTGCCAGCGGTCGAGCTGCGCCCGCAGCGCCGCGGCGTCGCTGACGTGGCCCTGAATGACCTGAGTGAACATGAGTACTCCTCGTACCTATCGCCGAGCCCATGGAGCCACCGGCTCCTGTACCCGACGCTAGGGTGAACCGCCCGGTCCTGCGACCCGTGAGGGTGAGAGGTAGGCCGATCGGCTGTAGCGTCCGCGGGCTTGCATGCGACGGCGCGAAGCAAGGCCACCAGGTCCCAGGTCACGCGAGCCCGGCAAGATCGGCGGGACTGGGCCTAGGCGAACGCGGCCGCGTTCGCCGACGCCCACGCGCGGAACGTCCGCGGCTCCCGCCCCGTCACCTCCCGCACCGTCCCCACCACCCGCGACTCGTCCAGCATCCCCTCCGAGTAGAAGCTGAAGAAGGCGTCCACGTACCGCACCGGCATCTGCGCGCTCATCTCCGCCCGCGCCTCCTCGTCCGACTGGCCCTCGAAGCGCAGCTCGCGGCCGAGCACCTCGCCCAGAATCCGCACCCGGTCTGCCGGGAGCAGCGATTCGGGCCCGGACAGTGCGTACACGCGGCCCTCGTGCTCCTTGGAGCGCGAGCTCAGTGCCGCCGCGGCGACCGCCGCGATGTCGTACGGGTCGACGTTCGCGATCCGTACGCCCTCCCACGGCGCCCGCACCACATCCCCGGCGCGCAACTGATCCGCCCATTCAAGTGTGTTGGTCATGAATGCGCTCGGCCGCAGAAACGTCCAGGGCAGCCCTGACTCCCGCACCGCCGTCTCGGACTCGACCATGTAGCGGGAGATGGCATTGTCGAGGTCAGCGCTTTCGGTGGAGCTGCCCGACAGGAGCACGACGCGTTCGGCACCGGCCGCGCGGATTTCGGCCAGCGTCGTGACCATGTCCGCATAGCCCGGCATAAGGAAGACCGCGCGCACTCCGGCGAGTGCGGGAAGCAGCGACGTGGGGTCGTTGAGATCGCCGGCAGCTGCCTCCGCGCCCGGCGGGAGCTTGGCGGGGTCACCGCTGCGGCTCAGTCCGCGGACCGGCTCGCCCGCCTCGGCCAGCTGCCTGACCAGCGCCGATCCCACGTTCCCCGTCGCACCTGTCACCAGGATCATGCGATTTCCCCTCTCGAAGACCCTCGCTGCCCTCAGTTAGCTCTCGGTCAGCTCTCAGTCTCCATCGGCCATCAGAGCTTTGTCCCGGGTGTGGCGAAAGTTGTACCAGAACCCCGCGCAAGTTCTTCCCAGTTGGGGAAAGCGCTGCTACGTTCCCCTCGAAAGAACGACGGACACGGCCGAAAAGGCGGGGAGGGGCACGTGAGACGCATGACCGCTCGACCCGCGAACGCGCACCAGGCGCGACTGCTCAGGCTGTTGCGCGACGGCGGGCCCAACTCCCGTGCCCAGCTGGGCGACCAGGTGGATCTGTCCCGTTCCAAGCTTGCCGTCGAGGTCGACCGCCTTCTTGAGACCGGGCTCGTGGTCGCGGACGGTCTCGCCGCCTCGCGCGGCGGGCGCCGCTCCCACAACATCCGACTCGCCCCCGCGCTGCGCTTCCTCGGCGTCGACATCGGCGCCACCTCGATCGACGTCGCCGTCACCAACGCCGAACTCGAAGTGCTCGGCCACCTCAACCACCCGATGGATGTACGCGAGGGCCCGGTCGCCGTCTTCGAGCAGGTGCTGTCGATGGCGGCCAAGCTCCGGGCCTCCGGGCTCGCCGAGGGCTTCGACGGGGCGGGCATCGGCGTCCCCGGTCCCGTCCGCTTCCCCGAAGGCGTGCCGGTCGCGCCGCCGATCATGCCCGGCTGGGACGGCTTCCCGGTCCGCGAGGCGCTCAGTCAGGACCTCGGCTGCCCGGTCATGGTCGACAACGATGTGAACCTGATGGCGATGGGGGAGCAGCACGCGGGCGTCGCACGCTCCGTGGGCGACTTCCTCTGCGTCAAGATCGGAACGGGCATCGGCTGCGGCATCGTCGTCGGCGGTGAGGTCTATCGCGGTACGACGGGCAGCGCCGGCGACATCGGCCATATCCAGGTCGAACCGGACGGCCGCGCCTGCGCCTGCGGGAACAAGGGCTGCCTGGAGGCCCATTTCAGCGGCGCCGCACTCGCCCGCGACGCCGAAGAGGCAGCCCGCACCGGCCAGTCGGACGAGCTCGCCGCCAAACTGGAGACCGCGGGACGGCTCACGGCGATCGATGTCGCGGCCGCCGCGGCCGCCGGCGACGCCACCTCGCTCGACCTCATCCGCGAGGGCGGCAATCGTGTCGGCCAGGTCATCGCCGGACTCGTCAGCTTCTTCAACCCGGGGCTCGTGGTGATCGGCGGCGGTGTGACCGGCCTCGGCCACACGCTGCTGGCGAGCGTCCGCACCCAGGTCTACCGCCAGTCGCTGCCGCTCGCGACCGGCAATCTGCCCATCGTGCTGGGCGAGTTGGGCCCGACCGCCGGAGTGATCGGCGCGGCCCGGCTCATCAGCGACCACCTGTTCTCGCCTGCCTGACACCGGGCCGGTCGATCGCACCACCTGCAAGAGCCGCACCGCGGAGCACCACCCCGCACCGCGAGCACCATCTGCAAGAGCCGCACCGCGAGCACCACCCGTACAGCAGACACAACACCACGCCCTGCCCGCTCACCCGGCCGCACCCGCCGAGGGGATTTGTCATGGCACCAGAACCACCCCTGCTCACCATGTCCGGCATCACCAAGTCGTTCCCCGGCGTCCGCGCACTCGACGGAGTGGACCTGGAGGTCCAGGCCGGCGAGGTCCACTGCCTCCTCGGCCAGAACGGCGCCGGCAAATCCACCCTCATCAAGGTGCTCGCCGGAGCCCATCAGCCCGACGGCGGAGAGATCACCTGGCGCGGCGAAGCGGTCTCCCTCAAGTCGCCCATCGCCGCCATGCGGCTCGGCATCGCCACCATCTACCAGGAACTCGACCTGGTCGAAGGGCTCTCCGTCGCCGAGAACGTCTTCCTCGGACACGAGCCGACCTCCGCCGGGTTCGTCGTACGCGGCCGAGAAGCCAGGTCGTCAACTGCCGCTATTCTCAAGCGGCTTGGTCACTCCGAGATCGACCCGGGCCGCCAGGTCGGCCGCCTCTCGGCCGCACAGCAGCAGATCGTCTCGATGGCTCGCGCCCTCTCCCACGAGGTACGCCTCATCGTGATGGACGAGCCGTCCGCCGCCCTTGACCCCGATGAGGTCGACAATCTCTTCCGTATCGTCGGCGATCTGACCGCAGACGGAGTCGCCGTCGTCTACATCTCCCACCGCCTCGAAGAGATCCGCCGCATCGGCGACCGGGTGACGGTCCTCAAGGACGGCCGGGCGGTCGCCGTCGGTCTGCCCGCGCGGGACACCCCCACCCGCGACATCGTTGCCATGATGACCGGCCGGAACGTCGAATACGTCTTCCCCGACCGCCCCCACGCCGCACACGCCGCGGACCGGCCGCCGGTCCTCAAGGTCGAAGGGCTCGCCAGGGAAGGGGAGTTCGCGCCCGTGGACCTCGAACTGAGCCCCGGCGAGATCGTCGGACTCGCCGGGCTCGTCGGCTCAGGACGCTCCGAGATCCTGGAGACGATCTACGGCGCCCGCAAACCCAGTGCCGGGCGTGTCCTCGTCGACGGCAGCCCGCTGCGCCCCGGCAGCGTACGCGCCGCCGTGCGTGCCGGAATCGGGCTCGCCCCCGAGGAGCGCAAGGCGCAGGGCCTGCTGATGCTGGAGTCCGTCACCCGCAATGTCTCCGTCTCCACCCTCTCCCGCTTCTCCCGCGGCGGCTGGCTCGACCGCCGCGCGGAACGGGCAGCGGCACAGCGGGCGACCAGGGAACTCTCCCTGCGCCCCGACAACCCCGACGCCCGTATCCGCACGCTGTCCGGCGGCAATCAGCAAAAGGCCGTACTCGCCCGCTGGCTGCTGCGTGGCTGCCGGGTGCTGCTGCTCGACGAGCCCACTCGCGGTGTCGACGTCGGAGCGCGCGCCGAGCTGTATGCCGTGATCCGCCGGCTGGCCGACGAAGGCCTCGCCGTACTTCTCGTATCGAGCGAAGTGCCCGAAGTCCTGGGCCTCGCCGACCGGGTGCTGGTGCTCCGCGAGGGCAGCGTCGTGCACATGGCCGACGCCCGGGAGCTGGACGAGCACCGCGTACTCGACCTTGTGATGGAAGGGAGCCCGACGGCATGACGCAGCCAGTCTCTCCGGCGCAGCAGGATGCGCCGATACCCACCGCCAAGACCGCACCGGCAGGCGGGGGTTGGCGTCGGCCGCTCGGGCTGCGCGCCGATGTCCGCAACCTTTCGCTCCTGGGCGTTCTCGCCGTACTGATCGCGGTCGGCGGTATCACCAAGCCGGACGAATTCCTCGCCACCAGCAATCTTCAACTCGTCCTCACCCAGGCGTCGATCATCGGCGTCGTCACCGTCGGTATGACCTTTGTGATCACCAGCGGCGGCATCGATCTGTCGGTCGGCGCGATCGTGGCGCTCGCCTCCGTCTGGGCGACCACGCTGGCCACACAGGAGTACGGCTTCGCGGGCATCCTCTTCACCGCCGTGATCGTCGGTCTCGGCTGCGGCCTGGTGAACGGTCTGCTCATCGCCTACGGCGGGATGGTGCCGTTCATCGCGACCCTCGCCATGCTCGCGTCCGCCCGCGGCCTCGCCCTGCAGATCACCGACGGCAAGACGCAGATGGTCACCGTCAACTCCGTGCTCGACCTCGGCATCAAGGACGCATACATCCTCGGCATCCCGCCGCTCGTACTGGTCTTCGCGGCGGTCACGGTCGTCGGCTGGCTGCTGCTGAACCGTACGACCTTCGGGCGGCGGACCGTCGCCGTCGGCGGCAACGCGGAAGCCGCCCGGCTCGCCGGTATCGACGTACGCCGCCAGCGGCTCTATCTCTATCTGCTCTCCGGACTGTGCTGCGGAATTGCCGCGTTCATGCTGATCGTCCTGGCCGGTTCGGGACAGAACACCAACGGCAACCTCTACGAACTCGACGCCATCGCCGCCGCGATCATCGGCGGCACGCTGCTCAGCGGCGGCCGCGGCACCATCGTCGGCTCGGTGCTCGGCGTCCTGGTCTTCACCACGATCACCAACATCTTCGCGCTCAACAACCTGGAGAGCGCCGTCCAGCAGATCGCCAAGGGCGCGATCATCGTCGCCGCCGTCCTGGTGCAGCACCGCACACTGCGCGGCGCCGAGCACTGACCCCGGTCCCACCCCTCCACTTCCCCAACTGTCGCACCGCCCAGCCGAAGGGTTGATCCGTCATGCCAGAAACCCCAGCAACCAGCCGCAGAGGACTGCTCTTCGGCACCGCCGCCGTCTCCGCCGGCGCACTGCTCACCGCATGCACCAGCAACGAGCCCAAGAAGTCGGAGGCGGCCACCAACAACGCCCCGGCCGCCGACGACAAGCCGGGCAAGGCCGTCACCATCGGCTTCGCCGGACCGCAGGCCGACCATGGCTGGCTCAATGCCATCAACGAGAACGCCAAGTCGCGTGCCAAGAAGTACTCCGAGGTGACCCTGGAGATCACCGAGGGCTCGAACGACACCGCCGCCCAGATCGGCCAGGTCCAGACACTGATCAACAAGAAGGTCGACGTCCTCGTCATCCTCCCCGCCGACGGCAAGGCCCTCACCCAGATCGGTCTGCAGGCCATGAAGGCGGGCATCCCCGTCATCAACCTGGACCGGATCTTCGCGTCCCCGCAGGCCTACCGCTGCTGGATCGGCGGCGACAACTACGGCATGGGCCTCAACGCCGGCAACTACATCGGCCAGCAGCTCAAGGACAAGCCGAACGCCAAGGTCATCGAGCTCGCCGGGCTCGACAACCTGGAGCTCACCAAGCAGCGCACCCAGGGCTTCGACGACGCCCTGAAGAACTACCCCAACATCAAGAAGGTGGCCCGTCAGGCCGCCGAGTTCACCGTCGAGTCCGGCCAGGCGAAGATGGCGCAACTCCTGCAGGCGCAGAGCCAGTTCGACGCACTGTGGAACCACGACGACGACCAGGGCGTGGGCGCCCTGCGCGCCATCGCGCAGGCGGGCCGCAAGGACTTCCTGATGGTCGGCGGCGCGGGCGCCAAGTCCGCGATGGACGCCATCAAGGCCGACAACAGCGTCCTGAAGGCCACCGTTCTCTACCCGCCGACCATGGCTGCCTCCGCCATCGACCTCGCCCGCGCACTGGGCCAGGCCAAGGGCCTGAGCGGGATGTCGGAACTGGAGATCCCCGCCTCGATCACCCTCTACTCCGCCGTCGTGACCAAGGAGAACGTCGAGGAGTACCTGCCCACGGGGTTCAGCTGACCGGCCTGCCCGCCCCCACCGAGCAACCGACGAGGAGGAACCCGTATGGAACAGAGGGAAAGTGAGGCCGCCCCGCCGACACTGGGCGTAGGCATGGTCGGTTACGCATTCATGGGCGCCGCCCACTCACAGGGGTGGCGCACCGTGGGCCGCGTCTTCGACCTGCCGCTGCGGCCGGTCCTCGCCGCGATCGCCGGCCGTGACGCGGCGGCCGTGCGGGCCGCTGCCGACAGACACGGCTGGGCGGCGGCGGAGACCGACTGGCGCGACCTCATCACCCGCGACGATGTGCAGCTGGTCGACATCTGCACTCCGGGGGACAGCCATGCGGAGATCGCCGTCGCGGCACTGGAGGCGGGCAAGCACGTCCTGTGCGAGAAGCCGCTGGCCAATTCGGTCGCCGAGGCCGAGGCGATGGTCGCCGCGGCCGAAGCGGCCAGGGAACGCGGCCAGGTGGCGATGGTCGGCTTCAACTACCGGCGGGTGCCCGCGATCGCGTACGCCCGGCGGCTGATCGCCGACAGCAGGCTCGGCACGCTGCGGCATGTGCGCTTCACCTATCTCCAGGACTGGCTGGTCGACCCCGACTTCCCGCTCACCTGGCGGCTCAAGCGCGAGCACGCGGGCTCCGGGGCGCTCGGCGATCTGGGCGCGCACATCGTGGACCTCGCGCAGTATCTGGCGGGGGAGCCGCTGGTGGGGGTCTCGGCGCTCACGGAGACCTTCGTACGGGAGCGCCCGCTGCTCGCGGGGGCATCGGCCGGGCTGTCCGCGGCGGGAGGCACCGAGCGCGGGCCGGTCACCGTGGACGACGCGGCCGTTTTCACCGGGCGTCTTGCTTCGGGCGCGCTGGCCTCCTTCGAGGCCACCCGGATGGCGTCCGGACGGAAGAACGCCCTGCGGCTCGAGATCAACGGCGAGCTCGGGTCGCTCGCCTTCGACCTGGAGCGGCTCAACGAGCTGTTCTTCCACGACCACACCGAGCCCGCAGCCTCCTCCGGTTTCAAGCGCATCCTCGTCACTGAGCCGGAGCATCCGTATCTGGAGGCGTGGTGGCCCCCCGGCCACGCGCTCGGCTACGAGCACACCTTCGCCCACCAGGCCCGCGACCTGGTCGAGGCGATCGCGGCGGGCACCGACCCGGCACCGTCGTTCGCGGACGGGCTGCAGGTGCAGCGGGTGCTCGCGGCGGTGGAGGAGAGCGCCGAGAAGAACGCCGTCTACACCCCCGTACAGACGCCAGAGCAAGCACCGGTTCAGACACAGACACATTCACAGGCACAGGCTTAGGAGGTCCGAATGCCACGTCCGTTCACGCTCTTCACCGGCCAGTGGGCCGATCTGCCGCTGGAGGAGGTCTGCCGGCTCGCCCGGGACTTCGGCTACGACGGCCTCGAACTCGCCTGCTGGGGCGACCACTTCGAGGTCGACAAGGCGCTCGCCGACTCCTCGTATCTCGACGGGCGCCATGCGCTCCTCGAGAAGTACGGCCTCAAGTGCTGGGCGATCTCGAACCATCTGGTCGGCCAGGCGGTCTGCGACAGCATCATCGACGAACGCCACCAAGCGATCCTGCCCGCCCGTATCTGGGGCGACGGCGAGGCCGAAGGCGTTCGGCAGCGGGCAGCGACCGAGATCAAGGACACCGCCAGGGCCGCGGCCGCGTTCGGCGTGCGGACCGTCATCGGGTTCACCGGCTCGTCGATCTGGCATCTGGTGGCTATGTTCCCGCCGGTGCCCGAGCGGATGATCGAGCGGGGATACGAGGACTTCGCCGAGCGCTGGAACCCGATCCTCGACGTCTTCGACGCGGAGGGCGTGCGCTTCGCCCACGAGGTGCACCCCAGCGAGATCGCGTACGACTACTGGACCACTCAGCGGGCGCTGGAGGCCGTCGGCAACCGCCCTGCCTTCGGGCTCAACTTCGACCCCAGCCACTTCGTCTGGCAGGACCTGGACCCGGTCGGCTTCCTGTACGACTTCCGGGACCGGATCTACCACGTCGACTGCAAGGAGGCGCGCAAGCGTCTCGACGGCCGCAACGGCAGGCTCGGCTCCCATCTGCCGTGGGGAGACCCGCGGCGCGGCTGGGACTTCGTCTCGGCCGGGCACGGTGACGTCCCCTGGGAGGACGTCTTCCGGATGCTGCGCTCGATCGGCTACGACGGTCCGATCTCGGTGGAGTGGGAGGACGCCGGAATGGACCGCCTGGCGGGCGCTCCGGAAGCGCTTGCTGACCTGAAGCATTTCGATTTCGACCCGCCCACCGCGTCCTTCGACGCGGCATTCGGAGGCGGTGAGTAGCGCAGCAAGGCACATAGACGCAGCTCCACGCCCGGCGGCGAATCAGCCGCCGGGCCGGTCCCAGCTGCTCGGGTCCGTCTTTGTCCTGCGGTAGGAAAAAGTTGAACTTCCCTACTGCACAAGGGCTTTCCGTCCCGGACGAACCCGACTACCGTCCCATGAGGTGTACAGGACATAGGTGGTCTCCGGTGTGACGGCGCACTCCGGTTCCACGCCCACCCGCCCGGCGATTGAGGGCAGCACATGGCCCCGCCCGGTCGACCGGTCTATCCCGGAGGACATTCGTGCACAGGAAACGGCACAGAGCCCGCAAGGCACTCGCACTCCTCACCGGCAGCCTCCTCGCCGCCGGCTCGCTCGCCCTCACCGCGCCGCAGACCGCACTCGCCGCCGACCCCGAACCGGCCGCGGCCGCCGAGGAATTCCAGCAGGTCACCCTCGCCAAGGGCGGTGAGGAGACCGGCGAACCCATGTCGCTGGCGGTCCTGCCCGACCGCAGCGTGCTGCACACCTCCCGCAACGGCGAGCTGCGGATGACCGACAGCGCGGGCAACACCCGTGTCGTCGGCACCATCCCCGTCTACTCGCACGACGAAGAAGGCCTCCAAGGGATCGGTATCGACCCCAAGTTCGGCGAGAACCGCTTCGTCTATCTCTACTACGCGCCGCCGCTGAGCACCCCCGCGGGCGATGCCCCCAACGAGGGCACACCCGAGGACTTCGCGAAGTTCGACGGCGTCAACCGGCTCTCTCGGTTCGTCCTCAAGGCAGACGGAACCCTCGACAACGCCAGCGAGAAGAAGATCATCGACATTCCCGCGACCCGTGGCATCTGCTGCCACGTCGGCGGCGACATCGACTTCGACGCGCAGGGCAACCTCTATCTGTCGACCGGCGACGACTCCAACCCCTTCGCCTCCGACGGCTTCACCCCGATCGACGACCGCCCGGGCCGCAACCCCGCGTACGACGCCCGCCGCACCTCCGGCAACACCAACGACCTGCGCGGAAAGCTCCTTCGGATCAAGGTCAACGACGACGCGAGCTACTCCATCCCCGACGGCAACCTCTTCGCGCCCGGGACCGCCAAGACCCGGCCCGAGATCTACGGCATGGGCTTCCGCAACCCCTTCCGCTTCAGCGTCGACAAGAAGACGGGCATCGTCTACCTCGGCGACTACGGCCCCGACGCGGGCGCGGCCGACCCGAAGCGCGGCCCGGGGGGACAGGTCGAGTTCGCCCGGATCACCAAGGCCGGTAACTTCGGCTGGCCCTTCTGCACCGGCAAGAACGATCCGTACGTCGACTACGACTTCGCGACCAAGACGTCCGGGGCGACCTTCGACTGCGCGGCTCCCAAGAACGAATCGCCGTACAACACCGGCCTGGTCGACCTGCCGCCCGCGCAGCCGGCCTGGATTCCGTACGACGGCGGCTCCGTACCCGAGTTCGGCAGCGGCTCCGAATCCCCGATGGGCGGACCCGTCTACCACTACGACGCCGCGTCCACCTCCCCGGTGAAGTTCCCCGAGGCGTACGACGGAGACTTCTTCGCCGGTGAGTTCGGCCGCCGCTGGATCAAGCGGATCGAGCAGGGCGAGGACGGCGCCGTCCAGTCCATCAACCCCGTCCCGTGGACCGGGACGCAGATCATGGACATGGCCTTCGGACCCGACGGTGCACTGTACGTACTCGACTACGGCACCGCCTGGTTCGGGGGAGACGAGAACTCCGGTCTCTACCGCATCGAGAACGCAACCGGCGGACGCTCCCCGGTGGCCGAGGCGGCAGCCACCAAGACCTCGGGCAAGGCTCCGCTGCGCGTCGGCTTCTCCTCGGCCGGCACGACCGACGCCGACGGTGACGCCCTCACGTACGCCTGGGACTTCGGCGACGGCGGCAAGTCCACCGAGGCCAACCCCACATACACGTACAAGAAGAACGGCACCTACACGGCGACCGTCACCGCCAAGGACCCCATCGGCCGCACCGGCTCCGCAAGCGTCCATGTCGTGGTCGGCAACACCGCCCCCAAGGTGACCCTGGAACTCCCCGCAGAGGGACAGCTGTTCAGCTTCGGCGACGAGATCCCCTTCAAGGTCACGGTCACCGACCCCGAAGACGGGACCATCGACTGCGCCAAGGTGAAGGTGACCTACGTACTCGGTCATGACAGCCATGGCCACCCCGTCACCTCGGCCAACGGCTGCAGCGGCACCATCAAGACCTCCGCCGACGGCGGCCACGACCCCAACGCCAATATCTTCGGAGTCTTCGACGCCGAGTACACCGACGGCGGTGGCGGCGGCCAGGCCGCGCTCACCAGCCACGACCAGGCCCAGCTCCAGCCCCGCCACCGGCAGGCGGAACACTTCAGCACCTCCTCGGGCATCAAGCTCTACGACAAGGCGAGCGCCCACGGCGGCAAGACGGTCGGCGACATCGACAACGGCGACTGGATCGCCTTCAAGCCCTACAACCTGACCGGGACCACCAAGCTCACCGCCCGTATCTCATCGGGTGGAGCGGGCGGCTTCCTCGAGGTGCGCACCGGCTCGGCGAGCGGTCCGATCCTGGGTTCCGCCCCGGTGCCCGTCACCGGCGGCTGGGACACCTTCCAGGACATCGACGTCCCGCTGCGGGCCGTACCGAGGAAGACCACCGAACTGTTCCTGGTGTTCAAGGGCGGACAGGGAGCGCTCTACGACGTGGACGACTTCGAACTCTCCAACACGCCGGTCGACCGGACCGCCAAGCGCGTCCTGGTCTTCTCCAAGACCGCCGGCTTCCGCCACGACTCCATCCCGACCGGCATTGCCGCACTGAAGGAACTGGGCGGGACCAGCAACATCACGGTCGACGCCACGGAGGAGGCGGCCCAGTTCACGACCAGCAACCTCGCCCGCTACGACGCCGTCGTGTTCCTGTCCACCACCGGTGACGTACTCAACGCCGAGCAGCAGAAGGCGTTCGAGAACTATGTCGCCACCGGCGGGGGCTACATGGGCGTGCACGCGGCGGCCGACACGGAATACGACTGGTCCTTCTACGGCGGGCTCGTCGGCGCCTACTTCGCATCCCACCCGCAGATCCAGCCCGCGACCGTACGGGTCGAGGACCACGCCCATCCGTCGACCGCGCACCTGGATGACGCCTGGGAGCGGACCGACGAGTGGTACAACTACCGCACCAACCCCCGTGAGCAGGCACGGGTCCTTGCCACCCTGGACGAAACCACCTATCAGGGCGGCACCATGAAGGGCGACCACCCGATCGCCTGGTGCCAGACCTACCAGGGCGGCCGCGCCTTCTACACCGGAGGCGGCCACACCAAGGAGTCGTACGCCGAACCGGCCTTCCGCCAGCACCTGCTGGGCGGACTGCGCTACGCCGCCGGACAGGTCAACGCCGACTGCAAGCCGAAGACCGGATACCGGCCGATCTTCAACGGCAAGACCCTGGACGGCTGGAAGCAGGCCGGGCCCGGAAAGTTCAATGTCGTCGACGGTGAACTGCGCACCGAGGGCGGCATGGGCATGCTCTGGTACCAGGCCAAAGAGCTGAAGTCCTACTCGGTCAAGCTCGACTGGAAGCTGGACGGCGATGACAATTCCGGAGTCTTCGTGGGCTTCCCGGCCTCCGACGACCCCTGGTCGGCCGTGAACAACGGCTACGAGGTGCAGATCGACGCGACCGACGCGCCCGACCGTACGACAGGCGCCGTCTACGGCTTCAAGTCGGCCGACCTCGTGGCCCGCGACCGCGTCCTTCGGCCGCCCGGCCAGTGGAACAGCTACGAGATCCGGGTCCAGGGGGAGCGGCTGCAGATCTTCCTCAACGGCGTGAAGATCAACGACTTCACCAACACCGACCCGGCCCGCAGCCTCAAGGACGGCTACATCGGCATCCAGAACCACGGAGCCGACGACCAGGTGTCCTTCCGCGACATCCAACTCCGGGAGCTGCCCACCTAGGCGCGTCCCCCTAGACGACGGCGGGCGGGGAGGCGCCGTACCCCCCGCCCGCCGTCCTCCACCACACCGAATGGCAGGGAGGCAGCCCGTGACCAACGGGAATCCCGTGACGAACGGGAATGACGTGACGAACGGGAATGGCGGGAAGATACGCACCGGAGTCTGGTTCGTGGGAGCGCGTGGTTCTGTGGCCACCACGGCCGTCGCGGGGTGTGCGGCGATGACCGCCGGACTGCATCCCCCGAACGGCATGGTCACGGAGACCGGGCCGTTCGCCGGATCGGGGCTGCCCGCCCTGTCGTCGCTGGTCTTCGGCGGCCACGACACCGCGCACTGCCCGCTGCCGAAGCGGGCCGAAGCGCTGACCGACGGGGGAGTGCTGCCGCACGGCCTGGCTGCTGCGGTACGCGGTGAACTGGCCGCCGCGGACGCGGAGATACGTCCCGGTGGGCCGCAGTCCGGCGATATGCGGACCGACGAGGAACTCATCGCCGCCTTCGCCGGGGACATGAGCGACTTCCGGGAACGGCACGGGCTGGCCCGAGTCGTCGTCGTCAACGTCTCCTCCACCGAACCGGTGCCCGAGCCCGACGCGGTACGGCTCCCGCCCAGCTCGCTCTACGCCGCCGCGGCCCTGCGGGCCGGGTGCCCCTTCGTCAACTTCACCCCCTCCACCGGGCTGCGCACCGCGGCCCTCACCGACGCCGCCGCGGCAAGTGGACTTCCCCACGCGGGCCGCGACGGCAAGACAGGCCAGACGCTGCTTCGTTCCGTGCTCGCCCCGATGTTCGTGCAGCGCGCCCTGTCGGTACGGGCGTGGTCG
>NZ_JBEXEX010000057.1:0-43732 GCF_040606445.1 Streptomyces sp. NPDC005408
ATCCCACTCCGCATTCGTCAGATCCCCACGGCCCATACCGCCAGCCTGCCCCAACACCCCACTCACGTCAGGAGATCCGAGAAACAGCGCCTAGGACACTGCGCCCGGGCCGAGAGAGGCTTCTTGATCAACGAGGCCGCGATCATCTGACGGTCGCCCCTTTCGCGCTTCGCGCGAGCGGGATTAGCGTGGTGTGCACGAGGTTGCGGGTGTGACGCGGGATGGAACGGACAGCCGCCCGGCCCGTGGCCGTGGTGAACGGCTGGGTGCGTCAAGATGGTGAGTCTCGATCTCAGCCCCCGCGCCGCGGGCGGCGGCGGTTTCGCCTTTGTGGGCCGTCGACGGGAGTCCGGTCTGCTGCGCGGCGCCCTGCAGCATCCACCCGCAGTGGTGCTGATCGAGGGAGAGGCCGGCGTCGGCAAGTCCCGCCTGGTCAGCGAGGTGACCGCGGACTTGGTACGCCAGGGCGGGCGGGTCCTGTACGGGTGCTGCCACCCGCTGCGCGAACCTTTTCCCTACGGGCCGGTCATCGACGCCCTGCGCCAGGCCGGTCCCTGCCTGCCGCCGGCCCCCGAGATGCCCCCGCTGACCGGCGTCCTCGCACCGCTGCTGCCGGAACTGACCGACCACTTGCCTCCCGCCGACGACGTGCAGGAGACCGGAGCCGAGCGCTACCAGCTGGTACGGGCGGTGCGAGCAGTCATGGAGGTCTGCGGCACTGCGGTCCTGGTCATCGAGGATCTGCACTGGGTGGACGAAGCCACCCGCGAGCTGCTGCTGCTCCTGGCCCGTGACCTGCCAGCACACCTGGGCCTGGTGCTCACCTACCGCCAGGAAGAGCTGCCGCCGCGCGCACCTGTCCTGGGCGCGGCCTATCGCCGCCCGCCGGGCACCAGCGGCGCGGAGATCCACCTCGCTCCGCTGACCCAATCCGACATCCATGACCTGACGGCTGCCGCCCTGGGCCCGCGCGCCACTCACGCACTGGGCCGCATCCTGTTCGAGCGCAGTGCGGGCTTGCCCTTGGTGGTCGAGGAGGACCTGATCACCTTGAGTGAACAGGGACATCGGGGACACCTGAATGTTGAGGTGGTCG
Source organism: Streptomyces sp. NPDC005408 (assembly GCF_040606445.1). Classification (NCBI taxonomy): domain Bacteria; kingdom Bacillati; phylum Actinomycetota; class Actinomycetes; order Kitasatosporales; family Streptomycetaceae; genus Streptomyces; species Streptomyces sp. NPDC005408. Next base: position 1,097 of record NZ_JBEXEX010000057.1, read on the forward strand.
ATCCGGTGACACGGCTCGGCCAAGGGGTGGTGCCTCGCGGACTGCGGGAGGCGGTCACCACACGGGTGCGAGGGCTGGCGGCGCAGGCGGTAGCGGTGGTCGAGGCCGCCGCGGTGCTGACGGTGCCCACCGCCGAACCCGTGCTGGCTCAGGTCGCCGACCTCGACCCCGAACAGGGCATGGAGGCCTTGATGGAGGTGCTGGGGGCCGCAGTGCTGCGCGAGAACCAGCCGATGCATTACGGGTTCCGCCACTCTCTCGCCCAGCAGGCCGTCTACCAGAGCATCCCGGGTCCGCGGCGTCGCCGCCTGCATGAGCGGGCGATCGCGGCCCTGCGCACAGTGGACAGTCCCCCGCTGGTGCAGATCGCCCATCACTTCCGTGCCCTGGGCGACCAGGAGGGCTGGCTCACACAGGCCGAGGCGGCTGCCGCTCAGGCGCTCACGCTGGGTGACCAGGGCACCGCCGCCGCCCTTCTGCACGCCATCCTCGCCGAACCCGGGCTGGATGAGGATGTGCGTACCCGCGTTGCCCTGGCTCTCAGTCGCACCGCCACCTACAGCGTCGAGTACACGGCGTCGGTGGCGGTCCTGCGACGAATCCTGTCCGACCCCCAGTTGTCCGCCACCACCCGCGGTGAGATCCGCGTCGGACTCGGCCTGATCCTCACCAGTCAGGCCGGCGACCCAGCAGGCATCCGGGAGCTGGAACGCGCCATCGAGGAGCTGGGCGACCAGCGGCCCGAGACCGCCGCGCACGCGATGAGTCATCTGGCCCTGTGGGCGACGTTCAGAGGGCGGCCCTCCGGGGAAGCACTGGCCTGGATCGAGCGCGCCGAGCACGCTGTGCAGGCCAGTCCCGATGAGGCGGCGCGGGCTACGGTGCACGCCAATAAGATCGCGGTACTGGCTCAGATCGGGCATCCGGAAGTGCATGAGCTGGTCGACCGCCTGCCCCGGGAAGGCAGAGACCTGGCCGTGCTGAGGCAGACCGCCAGGGCGCTGTACAACGCGGCCGATGCCGCTCTGGATCTCGGCTACGACGATCGGGTGGGCGTGCTGCTCGAACAGAGCCAGGACCTCGCCCACCGCACCGGTGCCCCGCAAATTGACGTCACCTGCCGCATACTGCGCCAGGAACTCGCCTGGCACTCGGGTGCCTGGAGCGACCTGGAGGCCGCCTACGCGTCCTTGTTCGCTCAGATCCCGGACATCCAGATGCTGGAGATCGAGGGATCGCTGGTTCTGGGGGCGCTCGCCGAGGCACGCGGACAGTGGAGCCAGGCTCTGAAGAGGTACACCACCGCGCGAGACGCGAGTGACTACGCGGTCTGGAGGGCTGAAGCGGCCGCCGGTATCGGCCGGGTCAGGCTTGCCCAGGGTGAGCCCGAGACAGCGTGGGCGATCAGCGCCCCGGCAGCGGACAGCCTGCGAAACAACGGGCCCTGGCTCAGAGCCTCAGCCGTGGTTCCGGTCGCCGTCGAGGCCGCCCTGGCCAGCGGGCGGCCCGAGTCGGCCACGGAGCTGACCAGGGAGTTCGAGCGCGCTGTCGAAGGCCATGACGCGCCTGCCGCCATCGCCCACCTTCACCTCTGCCTCGGACTGCTTCTGCGCGACGACGACCCGGCCCGGGCTCGCGATCACTTCCACCGTGCTCGCGCCACCTTCCAGGGCATCGGCCGCCCCTACCCCACAGCCCAGGCCGCCGAACACGCCGCCCGCACCTTGATCCCCACCACGCCCCACCGTGCCGCGCAGGACCTGACAGAGATCGACGAGATCTACAGGCACCTGGGGGCCACCTTCGACGCCGCCCGCTGCCAGCGCACTCTGCGAGACCTCGGCGAAGCCCGCCCCCCGGTCGGACGCCGGGGTTACGGCGAGCAGCTCTCCCCCCGCGAGCAGGAAGTCGCCGACCTTCTCGCCACCGGCGCCAGCAACCGCGACATCGCCCATGCCCTCTTCCTCTCCCCCCGCACCGCAGAACACCACGTGGCCAGCGTCCTCAAGAAACTCGGCGTCACCAGTCGCCACGCCGTTCGCGACGCGCTGGCCGCCAACGACCCATAAGGGCCGCGAGGTATTTCATGCGCGTGCCACGGGGCCCCTACCCTGGCTTCGGCCGCTGCTGTCGGCGCAGTAGGCACACGTGGGCTCTGGACTACGTAGCGTTCCATTCCACGGGCGGTGCCCCATACCCAGCGATCCCCGGTACGGGCCGCCATCGGTGACCGGACTGTGTCCGTCCGGCCATGGACTTGGCCGCCTTCCCTCCGTCTCCTGGAATCACCGGCCACATACGTCCGGGAAAATCCCCTTATGACGGAGAATCTGATGGCGGAGGACGAATTCGTGGGCCTCGACATGACGGGGTACGGCACGGTCAGGATCGCTGGATACCTTCGGTGCTTTCCCTTTGATGTCTGGGGAATGGAAACGCATCGGATCGCACTTCGCTGGTGTGCCGGAGAACTCGGTCTGCCTGAGCCCTCGATCTACCTGGACAACGGCTTGCGCTCCCCAGGGCCGCTGCCCGGCCTGGAAAGGCTGATGGACCTGGTGGCTTGCGGCACATACGACGTGCTGCTGATACCCGGGCCGTTCGTCTTCTCCGTGCATGATCTTGAGGCCTCCGCCATCGTCGGACGGATCACCGGCTCCGGCTGCACGGTGCTGGAACTCTCACTCCTTCACACCTCGAGGCACTCCGGGCCGGAGCCGCCCGGTTCGATGGCGCTGACTTCGATCCGGGCCACGCGATAACGGTCGGGTACAAGCCATTGACCGACCACTCCGGCACGATGTGAAATGTCACACGCCACATTGCGCAGCTCACCCCAGGTCCTCCCACCCGACCGTCCGCCTTACCCCGCACAGGAGCGTGCCCTCGTGAAGAGACCCACCATCCCCGTCCTGCCCCCAACCGCCCGCAGCACGTCCCGCCGCGTTGTGGCGCTGACCTCGCTCTTCACGGTGGCCGCGCTGTCCACCACGGGCTGCAACGGACTGGTCGGCGGCAGCTCCGAGTCAGACGGCAAGGGCCCCATCGTGCTCGGGATGGACATCCCGATGTCCGGCAGCAGCGCGGACATCGGCCCGTACATGAAGAACGGCGCACAGCTTGCGATCGACGAGATCAACGCCAAAGGCGGCGTGCTCGGCCGGAAGCTGAAGCTGCGGGTCGAGGATGACGCCTGCGACCCGAAGACCGCGGTCGCGGCGGCCAGCAAGCTGGTCGCGGCAGGCGCGGTCGTCTCGGTCGGCGGCTATTGTTCCGGCGCCACGCTGCCCACCCTGCCGGTCTTCGGCAAGCGGAAGATCCCCATGATCATTCCGGCGGCCAACTCCAACGAGCTGGTCGCGCAGCAACTCGACCATGTCTTCCTCATCAACGGCACCGGCAACCAGCAGGCGGCAGCCGCGGTCCAGTGGCTGACCAAGGAGGGCGCCAAGAAGGTCGCCGTCATGGACGACAACACCAGTTACTCCAAGGACATCGCCGACCTCACCTCGGTCAAGCTGGGTGTGGGCGGCGCTCCGGCCAAGGCCGGTGAGGATTCGGTCAACCCCGGTGAGAGCGACTACAGCCCGAATGTCACCAGCGTGCTGAAGTCGAACCCCGACTACATCTACTGGACCGGCTACTACCAGGAGGGCGGCCTGCTGATCCGCCAGTTCCGCCAGGCCGGTTACAAGGGCAAGTTTCTCGTCGGCGACGGCGCGGTCGACGCGAAGCTCGTCGAGATCGCGGGCGCCGCGAACGGCAAGGGCGTCTACGCGACCATGACCCAGACCCCCGAAACCACTCCGGGCGCCGAGAGCTGGATTGCCTCCTACAAGAAGAAGTTCGGCTCCGAACCCGGCCCGTACTCGACGCAGTCCTACGACGCTGTGCGGGTCGCGGCCGAGGCCATCAAGAAGGCCGGCAGCACCGACGGTGGCAAGATCATCACGGCGCTCGAGGGCCTGAACGGCTTCGACATGTTCTCCGGACCGCTGAAGTTCACCGATGACCACACGCTGAGCAACGGCGGATTCGTGATCCTGGGCGTCAGGAGCGGCAAGTTCGTCCTGCAGGACTCCCTCAAGTAACCGGAGGGGTTCGCATGGCACAGCTCATCTGGAACGGGTTGTTCGTCGGCTCGTTCTACGCCCTGGTCGCCCTCGGCTACAGCATGGTCTACGGGATCATCAAGCTGCTCAATTTCGCCCACGGCGACCTCTACATGCTCGGGGCGTTCTCGGGATTCGCGCTGCTCGGCACGTTCGGCGCCGTCCCCGGCGGTTCTCTGGCCGCCCTGTTCGTGGTGCTCGTGCTGACGATGCTGGTGAGCGGGCTGAGCGGCGTCGCGCTCGAGCGGGTGGCGTACCGGCCGCTGCGCGGGGCACCGCGGCTGTCGCTGCTCATCACCGCGGTGGGTGCGTCGTTCGCGCTGGAGTACGGGGTCCGCATCATCGCGGGCCCCAACCCGCGGGTGTATCCGGTACGCCTCGACGGCACCGCCGTGTCGGTGCTCGGCGCCAGGATCACCGTTCAGCAGCTCGTCCTGATGGTGGTCGCCGTCGGTCTCATGGTGGCACTCAACGCGCTCGTCATGCGCAGCCGCCAGGGCCGGGCGATGCGCGCCATCGCGCTGGACCCGAAGGCCTGTCTGATGATGGGCATCGACGTCGACGCGGTCATCTCCCGTACATTCTTCATCGGTTCGGCCCTTGCCGGAGCGGCCGGAGTCATGGCGGGCGCCTACTACGGGAAGATCGACTTCCTGATGGGCTTCATCATCGGGCTCAAGGCGTTCACCGCGGCTGTCATCGGCGGCATCGGCAACCTCAAGGGCACGATGCTCGGCGGCCTCGTCCTCGGTCTGCTGGAGTCCTTCAGCACCGACTGGTTCGGGGGCGAATGGCGCGACGTGTTCGCCTTCGGGTTCCTCATCCTCTTCCTGACCGTGCGGCCCACCGGCCTGCTCGGCGCACGTGTGACGGAGCGTGTGTGATGACCGCCGTCCAGAACCAGAACCCACCGGTCAAGCCGGTCAGGGGCCGTGGACCCTCGGTCATCACACGGGCTCTGGGGAGCCGGAGGCTCGGCTGGGCCGGGCTCGCGTTCGGCCTGCTGGCCCCGTTCGTGACCGCCACCCCGTACGCACTGAACGTGATGACCAGCGCGGCGGTCTTCGTGATGCTCGCCGTCGGTCTGAACATCGTCGTCGGCTACTGCGGCCTGCTCGACCTCGGCTTCGCCGCCTTCCTCGCCGTCGGCGCGTACACCGGCGGCATCCTCGCGACGCGGCTGGACCTCCCGCTGCTGGCCACCGTGCCGGTCGTCATCGTGGTGACGGTGGTGGCCGGAGTGGTGATCGGAGGCCCGACGCTACGGCTGCGCAGCGACTATCTGGCGATCGTCACCCTCGGCTTCGGGGAGATCATCCGGATCGTCGCCAACAACCTGGACATCACCGGCGGCCCTTCGGGGATCTACGGCATACCAGGGCTGCTCGGCGACACGCTCTCCGATCCGGTCGTCTTCTACTACACGACCGTGGTGATCGTCTCAGTCGCGGTGCTGTTCGCCGCCCGGCTCGGCCGCTCCCGTATCGGCCGTGCCTGGCGTTTCGTCAGGGAGGACGAGGATGCGGCCGAAGCCAGCGGAGTCAACACCTACCGGGTCAAGCTGGCGGCCTATGTCGCGGGCGCGGTCTGGGGAGGGCTCTCGGGCGTCCTGTTCGCCGCCCAGCTGTCGGCGGTCTCCCCGGCCAGCTTCACGTTCCTGCAGTCCGCCCTCGTCCTGATGGCGGTCGTGCTCGGTGGCATGGGCTCCACCCGCGGTGTCGTGGTCGGCGCCGTCGTCATCAGCCTGCTCCCCGAACTGCTGCGGGATTTGGCGGACTACCGGTACTTCGTGTTCGGCATGCTCCTCATCGTCGTCATGCTGATCCGGCCCCAGGGCCTGTGGCCGCACCGCGCAGGAGACCCGGAGACGGCGGCCCGCAGCACGCCCGGTGTACCAGCGACCGCCCTGTCGGCGAAGGAAGACGAATGATTCTCGAAGTCAATGATGTGCGGCTGGCCTTCGGGGGAGTCCGCGCTGTCGACGGCCTCACGTTCTCGGTCGGCGAGAGTGAGATCGTCTCGGTCATCGGCCCCAATGGCGCGGGAAAGACGTCCGCGTTCAACTGCGTCAGCGGCTTCTACAAGCCGACCGGGGGTACCGTCCGGCTGGCGGGTCGGGACGTGACGGGCCGGCGCCCGTCGGCGATCGCCGCCTGTGGCCTCGCTCGTACCTTCCAGAACCTGAGGCTGTTCGGCGAGCTGTCGGTGCTGGACAACGTACGGGCGGGCACCCATCTCTGGCTGCGACAGAGAGCCGTCGACGCGTTGTTGCACACCCCCCGCTACCGCCGCAGCGAGCGGGAGGCCACCGACGAGGCCCACAAGTGGCTCGACTTCGTCGAGCTGCGCGGCGACCGCGCCGGCCTCGTCCGTAACCTGCCGTACGGCGAGCAGCGCCGAGTGGAAATCGCCCGCGCCCTCGCCCGGCGGCCGAAACTGCTGCTGCTCGACGAGCCGGCCGCAGGGCTCAACCACGGCGAGAAGGCCGAACTGCTCACCCTGATCCGCCGGATCCAGGAACTGGGCATGGCGATTGCGCTGATCGAACACGACATGGGGTTGGTCATGAAGGTGTCCGAGCGAGTGGTCGTCCTGAACTTCGGTAAGGAGATCGCGGACGGCAGTCCGGACGACGTGCGACGTAACGCGGCAGTCATCGAGGCCTACCTCGGCCGGGATGCCGACGACGACGAGGTCCACGCCGCGCGCACGGAACTCATGGGGGGCGGAGCACAGCATGCTTGAGATCCACGGCCTCGAAGTCAGCTACGGAGGAGTGCAGGCGCTGCGCGGGCTCGACCTCACCGTCGGCGAAGGGGAGACCGTCGCCCTGCTCGGCAACAACGGCGCCGGCAAGACCACAACGCTGTCCGCCGTGTCAGGACTGGTCAAACCCGCTGCGGGCCGGATCGTGCACGAGGGCGAGGACATCACCAGGACGGCTCCGCCGAAGATCGTCGCACGCGGGGTGGTGCATGTCCCCGAGGGGCGGCGGATCTTCAGCACGCTGACGGTGCACGAAAACCTGCTGATCGGCGGGTATCTGGTTCGCGACGGCGCCGAACTGGCCCGACGGGTCGACGAGGTGTACGAACTGCTGCCCCGGCTGGCCGAACGGCGGACCCAGTACGGCGGGACGCTGTCCGGCGGCGAGCAGCAGATGCTCGCCATGGGCAGGGCCCTCGTCGCCCGCCCCCGCCTGCTGATGCTCGACGAACCGTCGATGGGCCTGGCCCCGCTTATGGTCGCCGCCGTGATGGAGGTGATCCGTGACATCAACCGCGGGGGCACCGCCGTGCTCCTCGTCGAGCAGAACGCCAAGGGCGCGCTGAAGATCGCGCACCGTGCGTATGTGATCGAGAACGGTGAAACGGTACTGGAGGGGACGGCGGCGGAACTGTCCGCCGACTCACGCGTCGCGGAGGCCTATCTGGGCGGGGTCTAGTGACCGGCGGCGAGCGGCTCGGACAGGTCAGGTCCGCGCGGCAGGCGGGTGCGGTCCCCACCGACTGCGCCGAACTGGTCCTTGCCCGGGCCCGGCCCATCCTGCCGGGCGTCGGCGGCCCGCTCGCCGACACCGCCCGCGCCGCCCGCCGCGTGTCGGAGCCCCGGACCGCGCCCGCCTGGGGTTCGCCGACGCTCCCTTGCTGAGTCATCTCAACCTGGCTGTACGGGAGTTGATGCCCCGTACCGAAGTGACATCCCGCTCCCGGCACTCCCTCGTGCCGGTCCTGGACGACCTGGCGGTGGGCCGCCTGGAAGCCGCCGTCCTCGGCGACAACCCCGATCAGGAGCTCCAGCCGCAGGGCGGCGTGGTCCTCGCCCCGCTCGTCACCGAGCGGTCTTCGCCCTGCTCCTCACGGCCCATCCGCCGGCTTCCCAGAAGGAGGTGGCCCTGGCCCAGGTCCCGGAGGAGCCTCCACGTCTTCAGGGGATTGACACATGACAGTTGAGAAGCGTGGTGTCCCGCGCACGAGCGATGCGCGGGACACCAGGCTCTCCTGGCTCAGTTCTTGCCGGTGAATGAGGCCACGGTCACCGGCCGCTCCGGGCCGGCAGTTGGCCGCAGTCGCCGCCGGCGCACTTGCTCAGCCAGTCGGCGAAGTCGGCGTCGTACTTGGTGCCGATGGTGTCGCGGAGCAGGCTGTGGGCCGCGTCGTACTCGCCTGCGCGGTAGTGGCCGAGCAGGGTGGCGACGTCCTCGGGGTGCGACTGGAGCATGTAACGGACGCCCAGATAGCCCCACTGGTAGATACGGGTGGTGTCAGCGTTGTCGTAGGTGGTCCCGAAGAGCTGGCTGAGCTTGTAGGTGTTCTTGCCCGCCTCCTCGATCGCCCTGTCGTAGGTGATGCCGCGGTACGAGTAGGAGACGTACTCGGCGAAACCCTCGATCCACATCACGGTCGGGGTGGTCTGCCCGGCTGCGAAGTCGCCGTACATGTCGTAGCGGCCGTCGAGGTAGTGGGTGTACTCGTGGTTGAGGTTCCAGATCTGGAAGGCGCCGTCCTGGGCCGGCTGCTCGTAGGCGATGAAGCGCGGCTGGTTGCCCTCAGCGGCCGGGTCACCCTCCAGGTACATGCCGCCGTTGTTGGTGTCGATGCCGAAGACGACACCGGCGTAGGTCTTGTAGTCGGTACTGGAGTTGAAGGCGACGATCTCGATGCTGGTGTTGTTGTCGTCCTTGACCGGACCGTTGTCCTTGACGATGTCGTGGAAGACCGGGTCCTGCTTGAGGACGCTGTCGCACGTGGCCGACAGTTCGGACGCGGTCAGCTCCTGCGCGAGGATCTTGACGCTCGGACCGCATTCGTGCTTGACCGTCAGCACGGCGTCGCGCACGCGGTTCTGCAGGTCACAGGTGTCGTACTCGGCGCAGTTCTCCTTATCGAACTCATCCGTCATCTCGGCAAGGCCGACCCAGAGCGGGGCGGTGCGCCCAGTGATCTCGCTGCGGCCGAGCAACTCCTTGACCAACGGCTTGACGGTGTCCTTGAGGCCGGCGTGCCGCAGGAAGCGGCCGAGTTCGCGTCCGGCGTTGCTGGCCAGGTAGGACTTGTCGGTGCCGAGCAGATCGTCGTGGGCGACGGCGAAGTCACGCAGTCCGGTGAGGACGCTCGGGTCCGCCTTCACGGCTTCCACGAACTCCGGCAGCTGGTGGCCGCGGAAGAGCACGGTATAGGTGTTGTTGACCGCCGCGAGCATCCCGTAGAACTGGTCGTACGACGAGTTGTAGTCCTTCTGCAGACGCTTGACCACGTCGAGGTAGCGGGTGTTCTCTGCGGAGCTGTCGATCAGGGTGACCGTCTCGGCCAGGGTTTCTCCGTTGGCCTCGGTGACGTCGAAGGCGTGGGACGAGCCGAAGAAGGCATCCAGGGCGCCCTGAATGGCGCTCTTCAGCGTCGGGCCGTATTCGCCGACGTTCTCCGGCTGGTTGTACTGGATGTAGTAGCCGGCGCGCAGGTACAGCACCACCTGGGCTGCGAAAGTGCTGTTGTCCCCCGGGTAGTTGGTCGCGACATCCTTGAGTGCGTTCGCCACCGTGACCATCTGTTCCTCGCGGAAGAGGGCCTTGGAGTCCTCACCGGTCACGCTGAACAGCGTGTTGATGCAGGTGGTTTCCGACTGCTTGATCTGCTCGACCAGGGCAGCGCCGGTCTTCGAGGTGAAGTCGCTGACGTTGCAGTCCGCCGCGGCCTTCGCCGCAGAGCGGGCCTGCTTGCGCTCCGCGGCGTTCTGGGCCGCGGGGAGCGGAGGGCGTTGCGCCGGGTTCGAGGTCTTCGTGGCCGATCGCGCGGGGGCGGCGGCGTGTCCGGGTGCGAGATCGGCGGCAAGCACGGTGGCGGAGGCGGGCTGTGGGGCGGGGGCCGACCTCGGTGCGGGCTTGGGTACCCCGGCGCCGGCCGGGGTAGCCGCGCCATTGGGGGCGAGCATGGTGAGCCCCAGGCCGGCGGCGGCCACGGTAGGTATCAGCAGTTGGGCGAGTTTCCTGAGGGTGGGGGGTTTGCGCATAGCGATGGCCTCCAGGCCGGTCGGCAGCCGTGCGTGGGGCACGGCGGTGGGGGGTGCGGACCGTGATGGCAACGGAAGTTGAGCATTCCCGGAGCTGTCATGCCCACGGAAAGTGTGACCGTACAATTTCACAGTTCACATGACAGTGAAAGAGGGCTGCAAGCAACAGAAGAAACTGATGAGCCGTCAGAGAGGCGTCCTGTCGGGGGCCTTGAGATTCCCGGACGGAACTACATGATCGCTGGGCATGCTCATGCCGGTTTCGAGGGACGACCGTCGTCCCTGAGGTGAGCCGGTGCCCCTCCACCCCCACTCTGGTGCGCGGATTCCGCCCCGGACCGCGCTGGTGGCGCGGGCGAGCAATCCCGGTGGCACGACGGCGACATGGGTACGGGACCGGCTGGACGGGCCGTGGAGTGACGAGGACTTCGCCGGCTGGTCGCAGGCGAAGGTGCGGACGGCGACGGCGGCTTCAGCCTCGTACTCGCCGCCGACGCTGCGGGCAATGTTTCCGGCAGGGTGAACTTCACCCTGCCGGAAACATCACGCGGGATCACACTCCCTCACCTGTGTCGACTCACTGGCGCCGGAAGCCGAAGAAGAGTGGCGGTCCAGTCAGCGAACCGGTCGGGCACCCCATTCGACCGGTCGCGCGGAGATCGGCCTTCTACGACACTCGTCGGTGACACCAAGAACCGTACCGACCTCCTCAAGGAGGCGGTCTGAGCAGCTGCCTGAGCTGCATGGGCAGGCCGTGCCCCGGCTCCCGCCGAGGAGCCGGGGCACAGCCGTGCGCGTCCTACGACTTGGTGATCCGCACGGTCTCGCCGTACCCGTCGGCGCCCAGTACGTCGATCCGGACACCGGCCGCGGCATCGGTGAACGACTCACCGGCCCAGTACGGAGCGTCGTCCAGCGGGCGGCAGCCGGAGGCCGGCGTGGCACTCGGCTTGGCGTCCATGACCCGGATCGGCCCTTCACCGGTCCGCACGGAGGTGTCGATCCGGTAGATCAGCGCACCGGTGGAGCAGACGGCCGTGTCCGCCTGGACGCCCCGTCTCGATTCGACGACGTACGCGGTCGTGGGACTGGTGCGTATGACCGCCATCTTGGTGCCGGATCCGTACTCGACGGCGGTGAGATACACGGTGTCGCTGCCCGCTGAGGCCCGGCAGACCACCTGACTGTCCTGGGTCCAGCCGAGCTTCCAGGACTGCCAGGCGAAGTACTGCGGCCCCGCCCCTCCGACCAGGCCCATCACATCCCAACCGCCCACGAAGCGGTGGGCATCGGTTTCCGAGGCGAAGGCGTACAGGTCGGGCAGGCCGAAGGTGTGGCCGGTCTCGTGGGCCACCAGCTTCTTGCCCCAGTGCCACATGTCCTGGCCGAAGGATCCGCGTCGGCTCGGTCGGCGCGCCGACGCGCCGAGGAGGTGCCACTGCCACGCACCGCGTGACCTGACGAGGCCCGGACGGCGGCCGGCGGACACGGACAACGCCTGGGTGGTGCGCGACGCGCTCGGCGAGAACGGGCGGTTCGGCCAGATCGAGGCGCTGCACGACCAGATCGTCAGCGACCTCGGCACGCTGCTGGGCACCGTCACGCAGAACCTCGGCGACGGAAGCCCACCCTGAGGGAAGGTCGTCACCTGGCTTATCGAGTTCGACCGGGTTTTGGCCACCAATGAGCCGCTGGCCGGGGACACCAACACCACGTTGCACACCGTGCTGTACGCCTCTCGCGCCGACTACGAGACGTACCACCCGATCCTCACCGGCCTGAGCACGGACAACGGCGGCATCTGCATCGAGAAGGGCGCGACCTTCTGACGTTCAAGGACATGAGCGAGACGGTCGACTCCGCGATCCTCGACCGGGCAGCCACCGGCGACAACAACCGCACCGACATGAACTGCTGCTTCGGCGAAGTGGACATCGCCCCCGACGGCCACACCGGCACGGCCGACTACACCTGCGAGGGCCCGCTGGGCAGTTGACGCGCCCGAGGGTGGGAGCCGTCCGAAGGGAGGGCTCCCACCCCTGCTGACGGTCACCGCTTGCTGAGCCGCACCACGTCCCCTGCCCCGCCGCCCGCGAGGACATCGATCCGGGCTCCGGTGTCCGGATCGGTGAACGTCTGGCCGGGCGCGTACGCGGCCAGGTCCAGCTGGGTGCAGCCAGTGGGCGGGGTGGCGGTCGGGTGCGCGTTCATGACCCTGATCGGGCCCTCGCCGGTCTGGGCGGCGGAGTCGACCTTGTAGATGAGGACGCCGGTGGAGCATGCGTCCTTGTCGTTGCCCCTGGCGCGCCGGGATTCGGCGACGTACGCCGTGGTCTCGCCGGTGCGCAGCACGGCGATCTTGGTCCCGCCGGGGCGCTCCACCGGGGTCAGCCGTACCGTGCGGCGTCCGGGCTCTGGCAGGCAGGCAACCTGGTTGTCGCGGGTCCAGCCGAGCTTCCACGAGTGCCAGCCGAGGTATTGCGGGGCGGCTCCCGCGATGTTGCCCATGACGTCCCAGCCGCCGGCGTACTGATGGGTGGGGCCGTTGAAGGAATACAGGTCCGGGAGGCCGAAGGTGTGAGCGGTCTCGTGGGCGACGACCTTGTGTCCCCAACGCCACATGTCCTGTCCGAAGGTGACCGCCCACTTGAGGCGGGTGCCGTCGGCGGTGACACCGGGCGTGGTGCGGTCGTAGAGGTAGGTCGGCGAGAAGGAGATCGAGGCCGCCGCCTTCGTGGCGACGATGTAGACCATGTCGTACTGGGAAAGGTCCGCGTAGGGGTCGGCGGCGGTGATCGCGTCGCGTACGTACTTCTCGTGGGCCTCGAAGGTGAGGCCGCGCTGGTAGCCGTACGAGGTGGAGTCCGCGGGCATCCGAATCCAGCGGTGCAACGAGCTGATGTCGAGCCCGGAGCGGCCGTAGCTGGCTCTGCTCACCCAGTCGGCGGCCGGGGCGAGTTGGGCGGCATACGCCTTCGTGGAGTCCGTGGCCTGCGCGTCGGGGAAATCCACGAACAGGGTCAGTACGCGGCGGGTGCCGCTGGAGGGCTGGAACTGGGTCGCGTCGGTGTTGTGGCCTTCGTCGGTCCAGCCGGTCTTGCCGGGAAGTGCGCAATCAGCGGCACCGGCAGTCGAATTGGGCCCGGCCGCGGCGGTCGCCGTGGCCGGGATGGCGAGAGCGCAGGAGACGAGGGCGATGGCCACGGCGAGGTGCGGCAGGCGGGTCGGCAGGGCGGGCATTGTCTCTCCCATGGGGGCAGCGGTGGCGGACGGAGGTGAGGGAGGGCTGATCGGATGAGGGGGTTACGCGCGGCCTGCGGCCAGGTCCATCAGGCGGGCCAGTACCCGGCCTCCGGAGGAGGTGACCCCGTCGTGCTCCCACTCGTTGGTGACCCATACGCGAGTGGCGCCGACCTCGCGCGCGGTGCGCAGGGAGAGTCCGGCGTCGACGTACATGTCGTCGTGGTAGACGATCGCCGCAAGGGGGACCTCGTTGGCGGCGAGGCGGTGGGGGTCGTACAGCGGCGGCCAGCCTGTGTGTTCTGCCAGCAGGTCGGCAGCGTCCGCGAAGGGCCGCAGGCCAGTGATCTCGCGGAACATCCAGGGGTAGATCATTTCTCCGGTGAGGAGGAGGGGGTCCGCCTCTTCGGTGAACTCGGAGAAGTCGGCGAGTGCTCGGGAGGCCGCCCAGCCGGTCGGGCCGGCACCCTGCCCGTAGAGCGTCTCCTGCATCACGGCGAACAGCGGATTGTCGGTGAAGCCGGTCAGGTTCATCAGCTGATGGAGGAAGGTGTCGGTCAACTCGCCATCGGCGTCCACGGATTCATCGAGCAGCCAGTGGAGCCGTTCGAAGCCGTCGCCCATGCCGAGGACGAGGCCGAGGGTGCGCAGACGGCGGGTGGTGAGCTGGTCCCCATCGGGCAGCCGGACCTCGGCAGTCTCGAGGAGATCGGAGATCTTGCGGAGGCGGGAGGCGTCCTGCGGGTAGCGGGCATAGAAGTCGAGGACGCGATCCCGGACCCGCGGGTAGGTGCGGGCGTAGACGTCGTCGGCGGTGCCGGCGAGGCCGGGAAGACCACCGGTCACGTAGCAGGCTCGCAGGCCCTCAGGCGCCCGCGAGAGGTAGGTGAGGGTGATGAAGCCGCCGTAGCTCTGGCCGAGTGTTTCCCAGGGTTCGCCACCGCATAGGTGACGGCGGATCAGTTCGGCGTCGGCGACGATCGAATCGGCACGGAAGTGGCCGAGATACGCGGCGAGCCGGGCGGGGGAACCGAAATGGGACGCGGCCCGAGCGGTGACCGGTGTGGAACGGCCCGTGCCGCGTTGGTCGAGCAGGAGCACCCGGTGGGTCTTGAGTGCCTGGGCCAGCCAGCCGGGTGAACCGGCTGACGGGCGGGGCGACTTGCCGCCCGGACCGCCCTGCAGATAGAGCAGCCAGGGCAGCCGCTCGCCCGCGCGAGCCGGGTCGACGACCTCGCGGGCGAAGATCTGAATGTCCGGCCCGTTGGGGGCGGAGTGGTCCAGTGGAACGGTGATGACGTGGTCGACCGTCGCGTAGGCGGGATTCATGGATCCCTTTCCCAGCCCAAGGACTGCGGCATGAAGTGTGACATTGCACAGTCAGCATGCCGTGGCCCGCTGTCGGCGGGGAGCCCTCACCTCCGCATAACTCCACGTTATGGAGGGCCTGTCCCGCCTCAGTGGGCTGCGGTCCGCCCCGACCGGGCCCGCAAGCTGCCGGATTTCGCCGCGGTCTCGCTCTTGGCCCACAGGGAGCGGACATGTCCCAGGTGCCTGGCCATGCACTTCTCCGCGCCCTTCGCGTCGCCCGCGAGCATCAGGTCGAGGAGCTCCAGGTGCTCCTCGGCCGAGGGGATCAGCTCGCCGCGCTCGTCCAGGCCGGTGAGTCCGTACAGGCGCGAGCGCTTGCGCAGGTCACCGACGGTCTCGACGAGGCGGTCGTTGCGGGAGAGGGCGAGGAGCGTCAGATGGAACTGCCGGTCGGCCTCCAGGTAGCCGATCAGGTCGTGGTCACGGGCGGCCCTGACGATCTCCTCGGCGACCGGCCGCAGCGCCTCCAGCTCATCGCCTGTGGCGCTGCGGGTGATCCGGCCGATCATGGGGATCTCGATGAGGGCGCGGATCTCGGTGTACTGGTCGAGGTCGCGTTCGTTGACTTCGGTGACCCGGAAGCCCTTGTTGCGGACGGGCTCGACCAGGCCCTCGCGGGCCAGGTCGAGCATCGCCTCCCGCACAGGCGTGGCGGAGATGCCGAAGTCCTCGGCAAGGACCGGCGCCGAGTACACCTCACCGGGCCGCAGCTCACCGGAGATGAGGGCGGCCCGCAGGGCGTGGGCGACCTGGTCGCGCAGCCGCTCCCGGGTGGCGCTGAGATCGCGGTGCTTCAGGTGCCCCATAACTGTGGTGATCCCTTCATGCCGAGCAGATCGACATTCTACAATGTCACATTGTTCCTACAGGAGACAGGGTATAGGTCCGGCTGGAGGTGTAGAACTCCAGTGCCGCCCGGCCCTGTTCGCGCGGTCCGTGACTGGATGCCTTGGCGCCTCCGAACGGCAGGTGGAAGTCGACGCCGGTGGACGGTGCGTTGATCCTGATCATTCCGGTGTCGAGCCGGTCGAGCCCGTGCAGGGCCGTGTCCAGGCCGGCGGTGTGGACCGAAGTGACCAGGCCGTACGGCACCGAGTTGGCGATCCGGACCGCGTGGGCCAGGTCGTCGGCGGGCAGCAGCGCCGCGACCGGTCCGAAGACCTCCTCGCGCAGCAGCCGGTGCCCCGGGGGAACCTTCTCGACCAGGGTCGGGGCCGCATACCAGCCAGGCCCGTCGGGTACGGTGCCGCCGGCCAGCGCGCACAGGCCGTGCCAGGCGTCGCAGACCTGATCGCGGGCGTGCTGGTTGATCAGCGGCCCGCACACAGTCGCCGCATCAGACGGATCGCCGACCGGAACGGCCCGCAGTGCCTCCGACAGCGACTCACGCAGGGGGTCCAGGGCCGCGCCGACCGCGATCACACGACTGGTGGCGGTGCACTTCTGGCCCGCGTACCCGGCGATCGAGGCGGCGATGTGGGTTGCGGCCTGCTCGATGTCCGCATCCGGGAGGACGATCGCCGCGTTCAGGCCTCCCATCTCGGCCTGGACCGGAATGCCCCGGGCCGTGGCGGCACGCGCGACGGCCTGGCCCACGGCGGTCGAACCGGTGAAGGAGACGACATCGGCGGAGGAGACGAGCGCGTTTCCCTCCGTCGCCCCGCCGGGCAGGACGGTGAACACCCCTGCCGGCAGGGCCCGCTGGATGATCTCGCCCAGGCGGCCGGCACAGGCGGTGGCCTCGGGGGCGGGCTTGAGGACGACCGCGTTCCCGGCTGCGAGCGCCGGGGCGGCCTTCCAGCTCGGAATGGCGAAGGGAAAGTTCCAGGGCGTGATCAGTCCGGCCGCGCCGTGCGGCCGACGGCGGGTGAGCAGCAGGCCGGGGCCCACGGCTGTCTCGTGGACCGCGCCGACAGGCTCGTACGGGGCCTGGGCGTAGTAGCGCCAGATCGCAGCCGTGCGGACGACTTCGGCGCGGGCTTCGGCGCGGGGCTTGCCCACCTCCCGGACGGCGAGCGCGGTCAGCTCGGCCTCCGCGGCGTCGATGGCGTCGGCGACCTCACCGAGGGCGGCCGAGCGGGCCGCCGCCCCGTCGAGCAGCCATCCCGGCTGGGCTGCGCGCGCCCGGTCCACGGCGTCGACCGCCGCGAAGGCGCCGGGCGCCGGAATCTGCAGGAGTACGTCGGACGGGTCGGCAGGATTGCGTGAGGTGATGAGGGATTCGGTGGCGGTCACAGGAGGAAACCTCCGGGGAAGGGGTCGTCCGGGTCGAGGAAGTACTGGGCGGTGCCGGTGATCCAGGCGCGGCCGGTGACGGTCGGCACGACGGCGGGCAGCCCGCCGACGGTGGTCTTCTCGATCAGGCGCCCGGTGAAGCGGGTGCCGATGAAGGACTCGTTGACGAAGTCGCGGCCGAGGGGTAGCTGCCTGCGCGCGTACAGCTGGGCCATCCGGGCCGAGGTGCCCGTGCCGCACGGAGAGCGGTCGAACCAGCCGGGATGGATGGCCATCGCATGCCGGGAATGGCGGGCGTCGGAGCCTGGAGCGGCCAGATACACGTGCTTGACTCCGGCGATCTCCGGTTGCTCGGGGTGCACAGGACGCTGTGGCGAGGCGTTGATCGCGTCCATAATGGCCAACCCGGCGGCGAGCAGTTCGTCCTTGCGTGTCCGGTCGAACGGCAGCCCCAGCGAGCCGAGTTCGACCAAGGCGTAGAAGTTCCCGCCGAATGCCAGGTCATAGGTGACCGTGCCGTAGCCGGGCACGGAGATCTTGCTGTCCAGAGCCGTGCAGAAGGCTGGCACATTGGTGAGCGTGACGGCTGTGGCCGCGCCGTCCGCCACCTGAACCTCGACGGTCACGAGCCCCGCCGGGGTGTCGAGCCGGACGGTGGTGACCGGTTCGGTCACCGGCACCATGCCCGTCTCGACGAGTACGGTGGCGACCCCGATGGTGCCGTGTCCGCACATCGGGAGGAGCCCCGAGACCTCGATGTAGAGGACTCCGAAATCGGCGTCGGGGCGGGTGGGCGGCTGGAGGATGGCACCGCTCATGGCGGCGTGGCCACGCGGCTCGCACATCAGGAGCGTGCGGATGTGGTCGAGGTGCTCGATGAAGTGGAGCCTGCGCTCGGCCATGGTGGCGCCGGGGATGACCCCGATGCCACCGGTGATCACCCGCGTGGGCATGCCCTCGGTGTGTGAGTCGACTGCGTGGAAGACATGGCGCGTGCGCACGGGCTTCCCTTCGGTCAGCGGGCGGTGGTCAGCGGTGGCCGTCGGCGACGGCCTTCTCGGTGGCGGCCCGCACTCCCGCCTCAATCTCCCCCGTGAGCGGGAAGCGCGGCGGGCGGGAGGGGCCACCGCGGCGGCCGACGATGTCCATGGACAACTTGATGGACTGGACGAACTCCGTCTTCGAATCCCAGCGCAGCAACGAGTGCAGGGACTTGTAGAGCGGCAGGGCGATGTCCAGGTCGCCGGCGACAGCGGCGTGGTACAGCTCGGCGCAGCTGGCGGGGAAGGCGTTGGGGTATCCGGCGATCCAGCCGACCGCACCGGCCGCGGCGAGTTCGAGCAGGACGTCGTCCGCGCCGATCAGCAGATCCAGTTCCGGGGCGAGTTCGGCGATCTCGTACGCGCGCCGTACATCGCCCGTGAACTCCTTCACGGCGACGATACTGCCGTCCTGGTGCAACCGGGCCAGCATGCCGGGCGTCAGATCCACCTTGGTGTCGAGGGGATTGTTGTACGCGACGACCGGGACCCCGCACCGAGCGACCTCGGCGTAGTGGGCCTGCACGGCCGGCTCGTCGGCCCGGTAGGCGTTCGGGGGCAGCAGGAGCACCGAGCCGCAGCCCGCTTCGCCCGCCTGCTCCGCCCAGCGCCGGGCCTCGGCGCTGCCGTAGGCGGAGACGCCGGGCATGACCCGCGCGCCGCCCGCCGCATCGACCGCGGTGCGCACCACACGCGCCCGCTCCTGGTCGGTGAGGGTCTGGTACTCGCCGAGCGAGCCGTTCGGTACGACACCGTCGCAGCCGTTCTCGATCAGCCAGCGAACGTGCTCGGCGTACGCGTCGTAATCGACGGACAGGTCGTCGCGCAGGGGCAGCGCGGTGGCGACCATGATCCCGCGCCAGGGGTGCGTACTGTTCCAGGTGGTGGCCGTCATGTCAGTCAACCCTTCTATAGTGTGTGACATTTTATTGATGGATGTGCGGTGCCCACAAGGGCGAACCGCGGATCAGTCGTCGACGCCCGGGGCGGCGTCGGGCCGGACCCCGGTGGGTTCGTCGAGCGAAGCGAGTGCCGAGAGCGGAACGGGCACAGCGAACGGACGGCGTTCAACGGGCGGCTCCACGACACCTCCGCGTGCCGCGAGGCACGCTACAGCCGCCCCGCACATCCGCCCCTGGCACCAGCCCATGCCGGCCCTGGTGAGGAGTTTGACCGTGCGTGCGTCGCGGGCCCCGAGGTCTGTGACGGCTTCGCGGATGCCTCCTGCGGTCACTTCCTCGCAGCGGCACACGTCCGTGCCGTCGGTCAGCCAGCTGGTCCAGCCCGCTGCCGGTGCATGACTGATGGCCATCGCATCGGCGAAGGCGCGCATTCGGTCCCGGCGACGTTGCAGCTCGCGAACGCGCCCCTCGCGGACGGGGCGCCCGTACAGTCTGGTGGCCGCCGCGAGCCCGGCCAGTTCCCCTTCCGAGCGGGCGAGCTGAGCCCCACCGACTCCCCCGGTCTCCCCCGCCGCCCACAGACCGCGCACGGAGGTTTCCTGAAGCCCGTCCAGGGCCAGGGCGGATGTTCCGTCGGCCACGGGGCGGGTGACGCAGCCGAGTGCGGTGGCCAGTTCGATCTGGGGGGCAAGGCCGTGCCCCACAGCGAGCGCGTCGCACTCGATCCGGCGCCCCGCCCCCTGTACGGGACGCCAGTCGTGGTCGAGGCGACTGACGGTGACGGCCTCCACCCGGTCGGTGCCGTGCACCTCGGTGACCGCGCTGCGGGTGCGCAGCCGTACCCGATGCCGCAGCAGAGCAGCGCCGTGGACCGCCGCCTCGACCAATTTCCGCGGGTTGGCCGCGAGCGCGCGGGGATGGCGGGCGTACCCCAGATAGCCGGATGCCTCGATCACGGCCGGGACCTGCGCGCCGGCGGCGGCGAGCGAGGAGGCGACCGCGAGCAGCAGGGGGCCGCTGCCCGCCACGACAACGCGCTTACCGGGCAGCACCAAGCCGGACTTGAGCATGGCCTGCGCTCCCCCGGCACCCACGACACCCGGCAAGGTCCAGCCGGGAAAAGGCAGTTGGCGTTCGTACGCCCCGGTCGCGAGCAGCACCGCACGGGCCCGCACCCGCACCGACCGCTCCGCGGTGCCGTCGGCCCCGGTGACAGCGTGCACCGCCCACAGGGCACCGTCCTCCTTCGTGACGGCCCAGACATGGTGTCCGCAGAGATGGCTGACGTCGCTCTGCTTCAGTCGCCGGCGCATCTGAGCGAAGGCGGACCAGTCATGGTGCAGGGCCTCGGGCCGCGCCGCGCCGATGGCCCGCGCAGGATGCCGGTAGAACTGCCCACCCGTCTGGGGCGAGGCGTCCAGCAGGACCACGGACAAGCCCAGTCCGGCTGCGGTGACGGCGCCCGCGAGACCGGCGGAGCCAGCTCCGATCACCGCGAGGTCGTAGGGATCAGACGCCAAGGTCGGCATGACCGTGTCCCTCCTGGGTGGTGATCACGTCGCCGGGGCGGGCAGGCACCAGACAGGCCCTGTGGTTGGGCTCCCCATTGATGGTGGCAAGGCAGTCGTAGCACTGCCCGATGCCGCAGAAGGCGCCCCTCGGGCGGCCGGTGTTGCGCGTGGTGCGCCAGGCGAGGATGCCCGCGGACCACAGGGCCGCGGCGACGGACTGCCCGGGCAGGGCGGTGACCGTGCGGCCGTCCATCGTGATCTCGAACGACGAGCCGGGGTTCGCCCCTACCAGTTCGGCTGGGGTACGGGCCACTGCGGGCCTCCTCTCATAGCAGAAGGGTCAGACGGCTTCGAAGCGGTCGGGCCTGAACGGGCCCATGTCCAGGGAAAGTTCACCACCGACCAAGGACCGCGCGATGAGCAGGCCGGTGGCCGGGGCCAGACCGATCCCCGCGCCTTCGTGACCGCAGGCGTGCAGCAGGCCGTGCACCCGCGGATCGGGGCCGATGGCCGGCAGATGGTCGGGCAGGTACGGGCGGAACCCGGCATACGGCCGCATCGCCCGGACCCCGGCCAGGAACGGGAACAGTGCGGTGGCCTGTGCCGCCAGGCGGCGCAGCACCTCGGTCGACAACGTGACGTCGAAGCCGACCCGTTCCCGGCTGGCGCCGATCAGGACCGGGCCCGCCGGGGTGCCCTCGACCACCGCCGAGGTCTGCAGCGCCGCCGAGCCACTGGCGACGTCGGCCACATAGTCGGCCGCGTACACCTTGTGCCGCACCACACGCGGCAATGGTTCCGTGACGAGTACGAACCCGCGGCGCGGCAGCACAGGAAGCTCGACGCCCGCGAGCCGGGCGAACTCGCCGCCCCAGGTACCGGCCGCGTTGACCACGTACGGGGCATGCACGTCGCCGGCCACCGTACGCACCCCCCGCACCGATCCGTCCGCCTCGGCCAGCAGGCCCGTGACCTCCTCGCCGAGGCTGAGGCGCACCCGATCACCGCCCGCGCGCAGCAGATGGGCGGCGGCCAGGGCCGGCATGACCTGCGCATCCTGGGGGTAGTGGAAGCCGCCCGCCAGGCCGGGAGCCAGATGCGGCTCCAGGTCCTGCAACCGGTCCGCCGGAACTTCCTCCGCCCGCACACCGGCCTTCTCCTGTCCGGCCGCGAAGTCGCGCAGCGATCGCATCCCGTCCTCGCCGGAGGCGACGACGAGGCCGCCCTTGGCCTCGTACTCGATCTGCGGCGGAAGCAGTTCGGCCAGCTCCCGCCACAGTCCGGCGGACAGCATCGCGAGATCGAGTTCGGGTCCGGGCTCCTTGTCGGAGACCAGGAGGTTGCCTTCGCCGGCACCCGTGGTGCCGCCCGCGACGGGGCCGCGGTCGATCACGGTGACGGCGAGGCCGGCTCGGGCCGCGTAGTAGGCGCAGGCCGCGCCGACCACGCCGGCACCGACGACGATGACGTCCGAGGTTCTCGTGAGCACCTTAGTAATATTTCACATTACACTGCCGATGCCAAGCGTTTCGCGTGATCCGCCCGCGACTCACCTCTCCAGCAAGACGCCCATCCACGCCTCGATGGCAGCCGGCGTCCTCGGCAGCGCGCCAGACATCAGCCGTGCGCCCTCCGCAGTAATCACCAGATCGTCCTCGATGCGTACGCCGATGCCGCGCAACTCAGGCGGCAGGGTCTCGTCGTCGGGCTGGAGGTAGAGCCCGGGTTCGACGGTCAGGACCTGCCCCTCCTCCAGGGTCCCGTCGAGGTATACCTCGGCCCTCGCCTGTGCGCAGTCGTGAACGTCCAGGCCAAGCATGTGCCCGCTGCTGCACAGGGTGTACCGGCGATGGAAGTCGCCCTCAGCGCTCTTCAGCACCCCCCATTCCGCGAGCCCTTCGGCGATCACCCGCATGCAGGCCCGGTGGAAGTCGCGGAAGCTCGCACCCGGCTTCAGAGCCGCGATACCCGCTTCCTGTGCGGCGAGGACGAGTTCGTACACCTGTCGCTGCACGGAGGAGAAGCGCCCGGAGAGCGGGAGGGTGCGGGTGATGTCCGCGGTGTAGAGGCTGTCGGTCTCCACGCCCGCGTCCAGGAGCAGCAACTGCCGTGCATCCAGCCGCCCGTCGTTGCGTATCCAGTGCAGCACGCATGCATGGGCGCCGGAGGCAGCGATGGTCTCGTAGCCGGTGCCGTTGCCCTCGGCACGGGCCCGCAGATCGAAGACGCCCTCGATCCAGCGCTCGCCGCGCGGATGGGCAAGCGCGCGCGGCATGGCCCGTACGACATCCTCGAAGCCGGTGGCGGTGTGGTCGACGGCGAGCTGGAGCTGGCCGACCTCCCAGGCGTCCTTCACCAGCCTCAGCGCGCTCAGCACCGCAGCAAGTTCGGCATCCGATGCCGCATTCCTGCCGGGCGGCAGATCGCCGTACCCACCCAGGTGTACACATCTGATGCCGGTCATCCGCTCGGCCTCCGCAAGATCGGGACGGCGCCCGACCCAGAACTCGCCGTAGCGACGGTCCCGGTAGAACTCCTCACCGGTGCGCAGGGAGCGGGGCCGGATGTACAGCACCGCCTCATGACCGCTCGGCCCGTCCGGTTCGAGGACCAGGACGTGCCCCGCCTGCTCCTCTCCGGCGAGGCCCGTCAGCCAGGTGTAGGCGCTGTACGGCCGGAAGCGGTAGTCACAGTCGTTGGAGCGGACCTTCAGCTCCCCCGCAGGAACGATCACGCGCTCCCCGGGAAAGTGGGCCGAGAGCCGGGCGCGCCGGGCGGGGGTCACGTCGGCCACGGTCAGCCGGATCCCATCGGGCAACGAGGCGACCGCCCAGTCGC
Organism: Streptomyces sp. NPDC005408; assembly: GCF_040606445.1. Taxonomy (NCBI): domain Bacteria; kingdom Bacillati; phylum Actinomycetota; class Actinomycetes; order Kitasatosporales; family Streptomycetaceae; genus Streptomyces; species Streptomyces sp. NPDC005408. The sequence goes on from NZ_JBEXEX010000057.1 coordinate 24,355, forward strand.
CCGCCATGAAGGGCTCGAACTCGGATGAGACAGGCAGATCATGACTCACCATGCCATTCCCGGCTGTTACTGACTCATTCATGAGGCTCCCTCGGACACAGATGAGTAACGGACGCGCCAATACCTTGCCAGTACAATTTCACATTACTATGTTACCGGTCACATTCCAGCCGTCTGGCTGGCCGACTGTTCTCGGAGTGACCACTGATGAACAAGCGCACCCTTGCCGCCGTCGCTACCGCCCTGGCGGCGACCATCACACTCGGCGCAGCCGGCTGTTCCGGCTCCAAGCACCCGGCCGGGGGCCAAGGCGCCCACGGAGGCAAGAACCCGGCGACCGCCAACCAAGGCGCCGTAGTCGGCGGCACTCCGCAGAAGGGCGGCACCCTCACGGTCCTGTCCAACCAGGACTTCACCCACCTCGACCCGGCCCGCAACTGGGTCATGGGCGACATGGACTTCGGCACGCGGCTGCTCTACCGCACCCTCGTGACGTACAAGGCGGAACCCGGCGCGAAGGGCGGGGAGCTGACCCCCGACCTCGCCAAGGACCTCGGCTCCTCCTCCAACGGGGCCAGGACCTGGACCTTCAAGCTCAAGAAGGGCCTGAAGTACGAGGACGGGTCGTCCATCACCGCCCAGGACATCAAGTACAACGTCGAGCGGTCGTTCTCGCCCGACCTGCCCGGCGGCCCCGACTACGCGGCCCGTTACCTCGCCGGCGCCGAGGGCTACCAGGGTCCGGCCCAGGGCAAGCACCTCGACTCCGTCAAGACCCCCGACGACCACACGATCGTCTTCGAACTGCGCAAGCCCTTCGCCGAGTTCCCCTACGCGACGGTCCTGCCCACCTTCGCCCCGGTGCCCAAGGCCCAGGACAAGGGCCCCCAGTACGACAACCGCCCGTTCTCCTCGGGCCCGTACAAGATCGAGTCGTACGACCGCGACAAGCGGCTCGTGCTGGTCCGCAACACCCACTGGGACCCGAACACGGACCAGGTGCGCAAGGCCTACCCGGACAAGGTGGTCGTGACGATGGGCCTGAAGGCCAACCAGATCGACGACCGGCTCATCGCCGCCTCGGGCGCCGACGCCTCCGCCGTCCCCTGGGGCAAGCTGCGCCCCGAGAGCACCCCCAAGGTGCTCACCAAGGCCGACGTCAAGGCGCGGCTCCTTGCCGAGTCCACCAACTGCACCGAGATGGTGCAGATGCACACGGGCCGTGCGCCGTTCGACAGCATGAAGGTCCGCCAGGCCGTGCAATACGCGCTCGACCGCGAGGCCATCGTGACCGCCTCCGGCGGTCCGGCCCTCAACGATGTGGCCACGGCCTACATGCCCGGTCCGCTCTTCGGCGGCAAGCAGCCCGACACCCTGAAGATCCCGGCCACCGGTGACGTGGAGAAGGCGAAGCAACTGCTTAAGGAGGCCCAAAAGGCCGACGGCTTCGCCACCAGCATCACCGTCTCCAACGGCGACAAGGGAGTCGGCGAGGCCATCCAGCAGTCCCTGGGCCGGGCCGGGATCAAAGTCACCATCGAGACCGTCGACCCGTCCGCCTTCTACGACACCATCGGCGACACCAAGAACCGCACCGACCTCGTCTACACAGGCTGGTGCCCGGACTACCCCTCCGGCTCCACCTTCCTGCCGTTCGTCTTCGACGGCCGCTACATCAAGGAGAAGGGCAACTCCGGCAACCACTCGCTCTTCCGCGACCAGCCGACCATGAAGCGGATGGACGACATCGCCGCCATGACCGACGCCCAGCAGGCGGGCAACGCATGGCGGGAACTGGACGGCCAGATCCTCGCCAAGGCCCCGACCGCACCCGCCGTCATCGAGCGCATGCCGCTGCTGCTCGGCACCAACATCGCCGGCGCCTTCGGCCACACCTCCTTCGGCGGGCAGATCGACTACGCGACGGTCGGTCTCAAGGACCCGGCCAAGAGCGAAAACTGAGGGACCGTCACCTCATGTCCACCACCATCTCGACATCCGTTCCCGCGGGCAGCGGTCCCTGGCAGCTCGCCCGCGCGGAACTGCGCCGTCGCACCTCCGTGAAGATCTCTCTCGTCGTCGTCGCACTTTTCGCGGTCATGGCCGTGGCCGCCCCGCTGCTGGGCGCGCTGGGCGGCTGGGGCCCCGAGGAGTTCGACAAGTCCGCCATCGACCCCTACCTGGGCGGCCAGCCCCTCGGTCCGCTCGGCGGCGTCTCGGCCGAGCACTGGCTCGGCGTCGAACCCGTCACCGGCCGCGACCTGTTCGCCCGGGTCGTGCACGGCGCCCAGGTCTCGCTGCTCATCGCCTTCGCCGCGACCGCGATCGTCGTCGCCGCCGGGACGGCGGCCGGGATCGCGGCCGGCTACTTCGGCGGCCGCACCGACGCCGTGCTCTCCCGGCTGATGGACCTCACCATGTCCTTCCCCTCCCTCATTTTCATGATCGCGATGATGTCGGTGGCCAAGGACGTCAACCGGATCGTGCTGATGACCGCCGTCATCGGCCTGTTCGGCTGGCCCGGCATCGCTCGCGTCGTGCGCGGCCAGACCCTCTCGCTCAAGCACCGCGAGTACGTCGATGCCGCGCGGGTGGGCGGATCAGGGCCGTGGCGCATCCTGACCCGCGACATCCTCCCGGGCGTCACCGGGCCCGTCATCGCGTACACCACCCTGATCATCCCGGGCATGATCGCCACCGAGGCGGCTCTGAGCTACCTGGGGGTCGGCGTCCGTCCGCCCACCCCCTCCTGGGGCCAGATGATCGCCGAGAGCGTCGCTTTCTACGACACGGACCCCATGTACTTCGTCATCCCGAGCCTCTGCCTCTTCCTCACCGTGCTCGCGTTCACCCTGCTCGGTGACGCGCTGCGGGACATCCTCGACCCGAGAGGAAGCCGCACGTGATCCTCTATCTCGGCCGCAGGCTGCTCGGCGTCGTCGGAGTCCTGATCGCCGTCGCCGCCGTCACCTTCACCATCTTCTACGTCCTTCCCTCCGACCCGGCCGCCGCGGCCTGCGGCAAGTCGTGCAGCGCGGAGCGCCTGGAGGCGATCCGCACCCACATGGGCCTGGACGACCCGCTGTGGCGGCAGTTCACGGACTTCGTCACCGGCATCTTCACCGGACGCACCATGGGCGGCGGCCAGTACGCCCTGCACTGCGGCTTCCCCTGCCTGGGCTACTCGTACGAGAACAGCCAGGGCGTGTGGGACCTGCTGATGGACCGGCTTCCTGTCTCCGCCTCGCTCGCCCTGGGCGCCGCGGTGATCTGGCTGCTCCTCGGGCTCTCCGCCGGAGTCGCCGCCGCCCTGCGCAAGGACACCCTCACCGACCGCGCCCTGATGGTCGGCGCGGTCGCCGCCGCCTCGCTGCCCGTCTACTTCACCTCGGTGATGCTGATCTACGGGCTGATCCGGGTGGCCGGGCTGCTGCCCTATCCCGAGTACGTGCCGTTCGGGTCCGACCCCCTCGACTGGGCCTCCAACCTGCTGCTGCCCTGGCTGGCGCTCGCCATCCTGTACGCCGCCATGTACGCGCGCCAGAGCCGCAGTTCGATGATCGAGACGATGGCGGAGCCGTACATCCGCACTGCCCGCGCCAAGGGCCTGCCGCGCCGCACGGTCGTTGTCAAGCACGGGCTGCGGGCCGGCATGACCCCGATCCTCACCATCTTCGGCATGGACCTGGGCGGCCTGCTCGCGGGCGCGGTGATCACCGAGTCCATCTTCGGGCTGCCGGGCATCGGGCGGCTCTTCTACGGCGCCCTGTCCACCGGCGACCAGCCGGTCATCCTCGGCGTCACGCTGCTCGCCGCCACCTTCATCGTCGTCGCCAACCTGGCCGTCGATCTGCTGTACGCCGTCGTGGACCCGAGGGTGAGGTACTGATGGCAGCCCTTGAATCCCTTCTGTCCGTACGAGATGTGACGGTCACCTTCCCGACCAAGCACGGTCCGGTACGGGCCGTCGACTCCCTCTCCTTCGAGGTACGGCAGGGGCAGACCCTCGGCATCGTCGGCGAGTCCGGCTCCGGCAAGTCGGTCACCTCCATGGCCGTGATGGGCCTGCACACCGACGCCGAGGTCACCGGCTCCATCACCCTCGGCGGCCGGGAACTGGTCGGCCTGGCCGAGCGCGAGCTGAACCGGCTCCGTGGCAGGAAGATGGCGATGATCTTCCAGGATCCGCTCTCCAGTCTCCATCCGTACTACACGGTCGGCGAGCAGATCGCCGAGCACCACCGGGTGCACTTCGGCTCCGGCCGCAGGGTTGCCCGTGAACGCGCGGTGGAAGCGCTGGCCGAAGTCGGCATCCCCGAACCCCGTCGCCGGGCGGGCGAGTACCCGCACCAGTTCTCCGGCGGCATGCGCCAGCGTGTGATGATCGCGATGGCGCTGGTCTGCGAACCCGACCTGCTCATCGCGGACGAGCCGACCACGGCCCTGGATGTCACCGTGCAGGCCCAGATCCTGGAGCTGATCGCCCGGCTCCAGCAGGAGCGGGGCCTCGCCGTCATCATGATCACGCACGATCTGGGGGTGGTCGCCCGGATCGCCCACGAGGTGCTGGTGATGTATGGGGGGCGGGCCGCCGAACAGGCCCCGGTCGACGCCCTGTTCGCGTCCCCGGCCCACCCCTACACCCGGGGCCTGCTCGACTCCCTCCCGCGTCTCGACGACAGCGACGACGCGCCACTGCGGGCGATCCCCGGCAGCCCGCCGTCCCTGCTCACCCCCGCTCCCGGCTGCGCGTTCGCGCCGCGCTGCCCGCGACCGGCCGCCGGTTCCGCCGAGGAGCGGTCCCGCTGCGAGACCGAGCGCCCCGCACTCCGCGGACCGGCCGGGCACCCGGCCGCCTGCCACTTCCCCGCGTACGAAGGCATCACCTCATGACCACTGAACCCCTGTTGTCCGTACGGGACTTGACGATGACCTTCCCCGGACGACGACGTGCGAGCCCGGTGCGGGCCGTCGACGGCATCAGCTTCGACGTCGCGGCGGGCGAAACTCTGGGCCTGGTCGGGGAGTCCGGCTGCGGCAAGTCCACCACCGGCCGCATGATCGTACGGCTCCTCGAACCCACCACCGGCTCGATCACCTACGACGGCCACGACATCAGCCACCTGTCCCAGCGCGAACTCAAGCCACTGCGCCGCGAACTCCAGATGGTCTTCCAGGACCCGCACTCCTCCCTCAACCCGCGCCAGACCGTGGCCCGGATCATCTCCGACCCCCTTCTGGCGCAAGGGAGTTCGTCGGCGGACGCACGCAAGCGGGCGGCCGAGCTGATGGACCTGGTCGGGCTCATCCCCGAGCACATCGACCGCTATCCGCACGAGTTCTCCGGCGGCCAGGCCCAGCGCATCGGCATCGCCCGCTCGCTCGCCACCAGCCCCCGGCTGGTCGTCGCCGACGAGCCCGTCTCCGCCCTCGACGTCTCCGTACAGGCCCAGATCGTCAACCTCATGGAACGCCTCCAGCAGGAGCTCGGCCTGGCCTACCTCTTCATCGCCCACGACCTCTCCGTCGTCAAACGGGTCTGCGACCGGGTCGCCGTCATGTACCTCGGCCGGATCGTCGAAATCGGCGACAAGGAACGGGTCTACGCCGCCCCCGCCCACCCCTACACCCGGGCACTGCTCTCCGCGGTGCCCCTGCCCGACCCCGCAGCCGAGCGGGCCCGCGAGCGCATCACGCTCCTGGGCGACCCGCCCAGCCCGGCCGCTCCCCCACCGGGCTGCACCTTCCACCCGCGCTGCGCCAAGGCCCAGGCAATCTGCCGCACCGAGGCGCCACTGCTGCGGATCGCCCCACCGGGCGAGCCGCGGGAGGTCGCCTGCCACTTCCCTGAGGCGGCCTGAACACGGTTGTGCCCCGGATCCGCACAACGGATCCGGGGCACAACTGTTCCGTCCTGGCTAGGACTTGTGACCTTACAAGCTCGTGCGTGATTAGCGTGAGGTCGTGCCGGGGTAGCGGCCGGTGTTGTGATCACGTCTGTGCGGCGGGCAGTGCGAGTGCCTTGGTGTGTTGGGTTGCTTGTTGGTCGGTGAGGAGACCCGCCGCTGCGCGGATGGGCGGTGACGTCGGCAAGGTTTCGCAACCGCAGGCCGCCTGCGATGCGGCAGCCGCGGTCGGCGAGGAGAGGCCGGATTTCCCCGACCGCGCGGGTGATCGTCGACCGGTCAACCTGAAACCAGCAGGCCAGGACATCGTGTGTGACGCCGTGCCGAAGGTGGACAAGGGTGGCCAGCAGCCGGTCGACGAAGACCAGCCTGTACTTCGCACCCGCACCGACGGCTCGCCGACGCGGACGATCAGCCAGTTCGGCATCTCTTCGAGCCTGCCACACCGGCCCCAACTCCGCCACCAGATCAGCAATCACGACCGCCGAAAGCCCCGTGATCCGACGCTCCGACATGATCAACCTACGTGCCTCAACCCCCACCACAAACGGTCCAACGACCCGCTCTAGCCATCGTCACCGCTAACCATGCACGAGGTCGTTAGTCTCGGACGGACCGAGCGGTGCAAGGTCGTAACGCCAGATCCAGCCGCCGAACTCCAGGTGACCGTCGCCCTTCTCCTGCCCCGTCAGCCAGCCAATGGCGCGCGGCGGGTCGAGCACCTGGACCTTGTTGACCACCTGGTAGTCACCGTTTGGATGGTTGGCGTGATACATGTCCATCCGGAAAATCTGCCCCACCTCGGTCAGCGGCGCCCGGTCGACAGATTCCTGAACCCAGCCGGTGCATCGATCGCAGAATGGGTCGTCGGGTCCGCCAGCACCGCGAACACCCTCGCGGCGGGCACGGCGACAGTCAGGGTGGCGCTCACGTTCTCCTGGTCCACGGTGTGCACGCTCCTTGTCATCTCATCTCGGGCCTCCCGCAGGCGCGGAAGGGGGACGTTCCCAACATGCAGACGACGTTATCTGGGGTCGCCCCGAGGGTTCAGGCATGTGAGGGACGGGGCCAGTAGGCCACGTGCCTTACGGATATCTGGGGGTTCGTGAGGCACGTACGGCACCGCTGGCACGCCAAACGTTTCGGTCGAAAATGGCGGTCCCCGGGTTCCCCGGACACGGGCGGTGGGCCGCCGGTTGAATACTGGCCATGGCATACCGACCGAGAGCGCGCTGGGTGATGGCTCCGGTGTTCTTCGTGGCGGCGCTGGCCGGCGGTGGCGTGCTGCTCCAGGGCCTGGGTGCCTCGGCGTGGTGGGCCGCGCCGGGAGCGGCGATCCTGACGGTGGTTCAGGATGCCGCCCTGCGCCCGTGGCTGGAGCGGCGCCAGGCGGGGGGCCAGGCGGACCGGGCCGCGGTGGCGGCGCTGCGGGCGCACATGGGCCGCCGGGGTGCGCTGCCCCTGGTGACCGCGGCCGATCCCCTCCGGCTCGGCGTGCACCGGGCGGTCGCGCTGCCGGAGGACACCGTCCGCCTGCCGCACGACCCGCAGCCGGACCCGTACCTGCCGACCTGGGTGGAGCGCGGCAGCTACCCCGCGCTGATTCGCTGGCTGCGCGAGGAGGCGGCGGCCAGGGGTGGATTCCTGCTGATCGTCGGCGACTCCTCGGTGGGCAAGACCCGGCTGGCGTACGAGGCGGTACGGGAGGCGCTGCCCCGGTTCGCGCTGCTCCACCCGGATGACGCCGCCCTGGTCACCGAGGTGGCCGATGCGACCTTCCGGCTGCCCAGGCTGGTGATCTGGCTGGACGAGCTGGAGCGCTACCTGGTCGAACCCCAGCGCACGCTCACCCTGCCGGTAGTGCGGAGACTGCTGGAGTCACCCACCCCGGTCGTGCTGGTCGGCACCCTGTGGCCGGAGACGTACAGCAGGCTGGTCGCCCAGGGGCCGGATCGGACACCCGCCCACCCCGCAGCCCACGCGGTGCTCACCTTTCCGGGAGTGAACCGGCTCTTCCTCGAAACCTTCGACGCCGTCGAGCGCGCGGCGGCCGAGCGGCTCGCCCGGACGGACGGGCGGATGGCGGCGGCGACCGCGGACCGGCGGCACGGGGTGACCGAGGTGCTCGCGGGCGGTCCGGCCACGGTGTGGCGGTGGCAGGAGGCGCCGTCGGCCGCGAAGGCGGTGATCACCGCAGCGATCGACGCCCATCGGATCGGCCTGCGTGTCCCGCTCACCGCGGAGCTGCTGTGCGCGCTCGCCCGGGCCTACCTGCCCGCCCCGGAGGAGGACGACGCCTGGTTCACCCCCGCCCTGGCCGAGGTGACGACCGTCCGCCGGAGCGACGGCGTCATGGCGCCCCTGGCACGGGTGGCCGACTCGGAGAACCGCCGGACCGTCGGCCACGTGGTGTCCGACTTCCTGCTCCAGCACGGCATCCGCACCCGGGCGGACGTGCCGGTCCCGGAGCCCGTCTGGGGGGAGATCGCCCGCCGGGTCACCGACCCCGACGAGCTGTGCCGGGCCGCCGCGACCGCCGAGCAGACCCAGCCCACGGCTGCCGAGGCGCTCTACCGCTCGGCGCTGCACGCCGGCAGCGCCGAGGCGCGTACTGGACTGGCCGCCCTGCTCGTAGCCCGGGACCGGCTCGCCGAGGCGGAACAGCTGCTGCGCACGGCGATCGCCGACGGCCACCCGGAGCACCGCGGCGGCCTGGCCTACCTGCTCGAATGGCAGGGCCGGATCGACGAGGCCGCCGAGACCTGGCGGGAGACGAGCGCCGCCGGCGACCCGGACGGCCGGCGCGCGCTCACCGACCTGTTCCACGCCCACCGCCGGGCGGCCGACGCCGGACGGCTCTGGCTGGACGCCGTCGCCGCCAGCGAACCGCGGGCCCACAGCGGTCTGGCCGACCACCTGGAGCTGTGCGGCGACACCGAGGCGGCCGAGCGGGCGTGGCGCGCGGCGGTCGAGGCCGGCGAGCCTGGTGCCGTGATCGGACTGGCCGACCAGCTCGGACACCAGGGCCGGACGGCGGAGCAGTCCGGGCTGTGGTCGCAGGCGCTCACCGCCGGGCCAGCCGACGTGTACAGCGCCAAGGCGCGCTGGCGGGAGCGTTCCGGGAGTTCGGCGCTGGACGACTGGCACCTCGCCGTCCAGTTCGGCGACCACCTCAGCACCCCGGAATGGAGCCGCCTCCTGCGCGAGTCGACCAACCTGCTGTACCTGCCGGCGATGGCGGCGTCGATGATGCCGGGGCCTGTGACGCCCGGGATGTACGACCACTTCCGTCACATTGAGGGCGTCCACTTGCACGCGGCCCTGGTCCGCCGGGCCGCTGCGGCTGCCGCCGCGCGGGACCACCTCGACCTGATGCTCTTTCTCGTCGGCGCCGAGCAGCGGATGCGCGGAGCCGGCGAGCGCGGCCGTGCCGGCCTCGCCGAACTCGTCCGGGTACGCCAGCGGCTCGCCGCCGGACCGTCCTCCGCGGTCCGGCAGGTGGTCATCCACCATCAGCTGGTCCGGGACGCGCGGCACGGCCGGGCCGCCGAGACTGTCGTCGGGTACCTCCCCGTGAACGGCATGCCGATGGTGATGCCCGTCGTGGCCGTCAGGACGACCTGCCCGGGCTGCGGATCCGCCGTCGCGGACATGTCGCGCCCGTTCTGCCCCGACTGCGGTGCCCGCCTCGATCAGCCTCGGGCCGACCGGGCGTGACGTGCACGAAGGAGCGGACGGTCGCCTGCCGGGCAGTAAGGAGCGCCGGGCGCGGGTGGTGGTAGGCGCGCCGAGGGTCGGGTCGAAGGCGGGGCGGCCAGGGCCTCGGTCGTTGCTTCCGGCCTGAGCGGCCGGTGAGCCGGTGTCAGTGTGTGCGCGTTCTCGTGCGGCGTGGGAACCGCTCTGAAAACGCTCACCGGTGGGCGTGCTCGGCGGCCCGGGTGACGTCCGCGGCGAGGTCCGGGTTCTCGCGGTTCCACTGCGCACACGCAGTCTCCCAGTCGGCCTGGGTCCGGCGGAGCGCCTGGTGGAGGCGTTCGGCCGGTACCGCGAAGACGCCTTCGTGCTCGGGCTTGCCGTACTCGTGTGGTCCGTACACCGGGGGTAGCCAGGCCCCGTCGATGCTCGCGCCCCGCTCGACCACGGGCCTGGTGAAGAACGGGGTGGACACCCGCCAACCCCAGCCTTCCCGGCTGGGGTCCGGCTCCCAGGTGTCCCGGGGGCCGCTCATCTTGTCCGGGGCGTGGCCGCGGGTTTCCCACTCCCGGTAGGTCTCTGGGTGCCAGCCGAGCTCGGACGCCATCGTCGTGCGGCTCTTGCCGATCCGCACTCGCAGGTGGACGATCCGCTCTCCGTCACCCGGGAGGTCGCACAGGTTGAGCGGGTCGTCCAGGCCGACCGCCCGGGCCAGGCGTGGCAGGACCTCGGCTCGCGGGTGCCGCTGACCGCTCAGGTAGAAGCTGACCGCCCGGTCGCTGGTGCCGGCCGCCCTAGCGATCTCGGCGACGGTCAGGCCGCGTACCTCCCGCGCGGTGCGCAGACGCAGGCAGTCGAAGTTGTACGGAGCCTCGGACACGGTGAACCCCCATCAGCCGGTCTGAACAGACCACATGCTCGCATGATCCGGTGGTTCGTTCAGACCACCCACCTCCGCGCCCTGAACAGCCAACGGAGCCAACCGAAACGGCAGTTTGTTCAGGGTGCGTGCCGTACAGCTCGACTACTTGCCTGACGTGCCTGAACGTCGTAGATACGCGCTGGCCTGCACCGGAGGCCCAGCAACACTAGATAAGGCCCGCGGCGAGGCGGAACTCATCGATCGTGTGGGCGAAACCCGCACCCGTGCCACCAATGGCGGGCTTGTAAGGGTCAAGCTTCGACGCCGGGGAGGCAGCTTCTCCGCGGCTCAGGCACGCCGACGACTGCAGTACCGGCCGGAGTTACTCGCCGGACTTCTTGCGAAGACCGGACTCGACCCACAGCCGCCGTAACACCCGCAGAGAGAACTCTCTAGGAAGTCGCCTTCGTGGACGGCGTATTCGTAGGCGAGGGTGGTGTAGGCATCCAGGCGGCGGGGGTGCAGATGGTGGCCGCGTGGCTCGCGTGATCTCGGGTGGGGTACGGCCGCGGTCCGCTTGCGCGTCGTTGCGGCCCGCCGGGTGGGACTGACCTTCAGGAGTGGTTCAACCGGAATCGGCGTTTCTGGGGGAAACGTTCTTGCTCCGGGTCAAGATTGTCAATCAAGTCCATCAGGGCTACTTGCAGGTCTACCAAGCGTGGATGCCGTCCCTCAAGTGAAGCCAGTTTGGCGATGCTGTCGGACAGACGCGTGAACCAAGCAGCGAACTCTGGGGCCGATTCCAGTCGCGCACAGAACTCCGGATATCCGATGCAGCCATCAGCGTCTTTGTCATCCTTTTGACCAGTTCCCCGATAGCCCTCTGATCGCTGCGAAACAACTGAAAGTGTCGGTCTGAATAGCTGTCGTCGTTCAGAACGCTGCCAATGCGCGCAAATAGCGTCACAACTCTACGGTTGGCTTCTTGGTTGCCGAGATCAAGAAAATAGATGCGGTGCCTGAGAATCTCAACCCATCCGAGGTACTCGGCGAGCACATGCAAGGTGCTGCGGACTGCATAGAGCTGGTCATGAGGTTGCACAAAGTGCACTCTCAAAAAGCCTTGGCCGGCAATGTTGTAGAGGCGGGACTGAAAATCGAAAGCAGCCCAGAGTAGCGGGTCGCGAAACCGGCTCATGACGTCCTGCCGCTCCAGTATGCGCTGACGCTCGGCCGACTGTCGCTCCAGGTCGTCTTTGAGGAGGGAATTCTTTCCATTTACTTGGGCACTGTAGGCTACGCTCGCCAGGGCCACAACCCCGGAAAGGGATGCCACGATCAGTTCCGTATTCACGGCAGGAATCGGGAAATTCCATGCGTCATGATCTCTGGCTGCCCAAGGTCGACGTCCTCGCAAACAGGGTTTGCGCCGAATGAACCATTCGTGCGCTGTCCTAAAAGGACCTCGAAGACCTGGGGCGCGCGGTTCGCACCATCTTCGGCCCTGCTCTCGTATAGCTACGGCGAACTGACATGCAGTACTGCGTATTTACGAAAAGACCCGTACGACACCGACCGCGAAACCCGCGGCGCCGTCATGTACCAGGCCCGCCAAGCCGAAGCCCACCTCGCCCTTGGCGACATCAATGCTGCGCGCAGCGCTCATGTCGACGGTGCTACCCCGATCGACGGGTGCATGATGAAGGCATGAGCGACCGCGACGATTTCCTGGCGTGGGTCAAGACCGCCCTGTACGAGGCGGAGCTTGCGCTGCACAACGGCAACGCGGCCCCCCGTCGGGCGCTCTGGTCACGCAACGAGCCTGTGAGCGTCCTGGGGGCGTGGCGCAACGCCAACGGCCAGCAGGGGCTCGACCAGCTCTTTGCCACCCTCGGGACGAGCTTCTCCGACTGCACCTCGTACGCGTTCGAACTGCAGGCGTACGACGTTGTGGGCGACATGGCCTATACGGCCGGCCTCGAGCACACCTCCGTCTCCGTCGACGGACAGCCGCGCACCTACACGCTGCGGGCCACCCAGGTGTACCGCCGCGAGAACAGCGAATGGAGAGTGGCCCATCGCCATGGCGACACCGTGACCGAGTGAAAGTGGATGGCGCACCATAGAGCGCCCCCACTGTCACTGCCACGGCGATCTGCCCCACCCAGTCGAACTGCCCCGACCGACTGCACGCTCCACCACCTCTCCGCCCGTCGAGCAGATTAGCTCTGCTGCCGAGAGAATCAGGCGCAGCGTCCACTCGGCGGCCTGCATCTCCCGCAGCCGCGTGTGTACCTCAGCCTTCTTGGTGTCGAGATCTCCCTGCGCAGTGTCGGGCAGAGCGCCACCCGACGGGTCTCGTGGCTCCTCGCCCTGCAACCGCCTCGAATTCGGGGTGGCCGGTCAGGAGGTCCCGGCGGTGCAGCTGGGTCAGAGCGGTGGCGCAGAGCAGCCCGGTCGCGAGCAGCGCCACGGCACCCCACTGACCTCCGCGCCCGGAATGAAGCGCGACTCCCGTCGGCATTCAGGTGAACGGCGCTGCGCCTGGCGGTACCGCTCTGGCGAGCGCCACCGAGGACGGTGAACCTGAATGCGGCGGCCGATCACCGGCCGCGCCCAGACCACGGCATCCCTCGTCGGAAAGGTCAGTCCGGCATGTCACTCACCTATGCGCACCGGGTCCACGCCGCCCTCAGAGTCGGCGGAGCCTGCGTCCTGCTCGCCCTGGCCGGCTGCTCGAACAACGGCAACGACACCACCCCCGCCACCACCAGCGCCTCTTCCGCCCCGAGCACCTCCAACACCGGTGCAGCGCACATCGCGATCAAGAACTTCACGTTCAGCCCGGCGAATCTTCAGGTGAGCCCCGGGACGAAGGTCATCGTCGAGAACCAGGACTCGGTCACGCACACCGTGACCGCCACCGGGGACAAGGCATTCGACACCAGCGACATTGATGCCGGCGAAACAGCCACCTTCATCGCTCCGTCCACGTCCGGCAGCTACCCCTACATCTGCACCATCCACCCGACCATGAAAGCCACCCTCACCGTGAGCTGACGCCAGGGCTCGATGCCCCCGTGTCGACTCCCCGCCGCGCGACCATTCGCCGACACCAGCGGCCACCGCGGTTGCGCCCCCTCAGCCAGTTCGCAGCCCCGAGACGACGTGGGCGCCGAGGAGGCCAAGAACATGCCCATCAAACTCGCCTGGTGCGAGGACTGATCCCCCCGCTTCGGCCGCACGCAGCGGGCCGCCCGGGAATCGAAGTGCTCAAGACTTTTCCGCAAATCGACGCGATCGTCCAGGGTGACGGCGAGCCAGCCATCCATAGGCTGGCGCTCGCCTCGGTCGGCGCCGACCACCCGGACCTCATGCCCAATGTCGTTACCCGAGGAAGAGTCAGTGCCAGGCGCACAGCCCTCTCCGATCTCGCAACGGCACCTACCCCGGACTTCGACGACTGGTTCGCCGACGTCGCGGCTCTGGAGAAGAACGACAAGGTCACCATCACGACCCGCTCCCTCCCGCTCGAGGGGTCACGCGGTTGCTGGTGGGGCCAGACGAGCCATTGCACATTCTGCGGCATCGACGACTGGTTCAAGGACCTGTTCGCCCGCATCCCGACGATCTATCACCTCGTGCCACCCATCAGCCGATCGCTGGTCCAGATCACTCGCTTCGCGCCACTGCAGGCCTACCCCTGGCGGTTCGACATCTCTGTCCGGGCGACGCACGACTGGCGCTACGACGTGATGTTCTCAAAGGACTTCCTTCGGCGGTCGGGGATGCAGCTCGACAACTACGCCTACTGCTTCAAGCGCACGTTCGACACCCCGCCAGAGCTCGCCGAAGCTCACCGGATCCTGGTCCACCAGATCGAGCACTGGAAGAACCAGCACCGGAGAAGAGACGTCATGCTCTTCTGGGAGCGCACTCAAGCCGGTGCCCGGTTCACGGACTCCCGGTTCGGTCCACCGGTCCTGCTCGATGTGGACGAGGTTGTCTGGCGGGTCTACAAGGAGTTCGACCGGAATCCGCGCTCGGTCTCCGACGTCCGTCGCGCTTTGAGCACTGAAGGCATCGCTCCCGACGCCGTCGACGCAGCATTGGAGCACCTCGTCGCCGAGCGGCTGGTGTGGCGCGAGGGCCGGCAGGCGCTGGGACTCGCCCTGCCTGCGGACGTCATGCGCGCCCACTCGACGTCGAACTGGAAGGCCGAATGGATCAGCCTTCGTGAATGACCGGACCACGAACTGCACCCGGTGATGGACAACTACGCCGCCCGACGTCCAGACCACGGCGACCCTCGACAGCTCCTGCACCACTGCGACGTGGTCTCGATCAACGGACCCAGCCACCCAGGGGTGACCGAGGTTCGGGAGCCGTGTTCGTTCCGGTTGGACGCACCCTGGGAGAGCAGCTGCCTCGCGGTGCCGGCCGGCGACGACAACCCAAAGGTGCGGATCTTGCGGGCGCTGACCGTGGCCCTTGCCAAGGATCTCGGCCCAGCTGCCGGCCTGCTCGGCCAGCCGCCAGCAGTTCTTGCGCTCGACACCCGACACCAGCCCGAGCAGATAGGCGCGGGCGGTCACCCGGGGCTCAACCCGCCCGAACCGACCCGCGATCCGGGCCATGACCTGGTCCCAACATCGCCCGCCAACGGACAGGGTCTACGCCCTGGCCCACGGCCACAGCACGATCTTCAGGAATCCACACAACCCCCGATGACCACGCGGTGGCCGCGTCTGTTTCCCAGCCTGCTCCTGCGTCGCTTCGGGCGCGATGCGACGCCGTTCCCTATGCCGTGCCGGGACCGTCGAGGAAGCGAAGCAGCACGGCGGCCTCCGCGCGGAGCTGCGCGGCTCGGTCAGCATGCGCGGGCGCAGTCAACTGCGCTGCAACTTCCAGTCGCTCGGCGGCCTCGGCGCGCACGACATCCACCACACTGCGCTCGCTCAGCTCACGCCGCGCTGCTTCGGTGGCGCCGACACCAGCCGGCGACTGCTCAATGGCCAAGCCGCGGAGCTCAGCTTCGTCCACAGGCACCGCCTCAGCGTTGTCCAGCGCAGCAAGTGTTGCGCGCAGGGCGCTCACCGCGGCCTTGTCACGGGCGCGCATCGCTTCCGGCAGTGCTTGACGCATACGAAGACGTACAGACATGCCGGTGACCTTATGGCGGCGCCCCGGGACCCACAACGCGATATACGTGCAGCACCAGACCTCCCGCCAACTGAGGCGCTACACCCTCGACAAGATCGCGAAGTCAGACTGAACTACTAGGGCGTTTCTTGTGGCTCACCGTGGGGGCGAGACGATGCGTGCCATGCCTGCTGAAGACCCTGCTCGTTGCCTTTTGACCTCGTATCCCGAACGGCGTCCCGATCTTGATCACCCGTTCGGGGCTCGAGGTTAGAACGACAAGCCAAGGCCCCCCTCGGCTGCGGCGGTTACAGGTCGATGAAGGGCACCATCGCGGGCGAGGAAGCTGAGTTGATCCCCGCGTTGATCAAGTCCGGCCCGGCCCAGCCGTCGCCGGTCTGGGCTGAGGAGAACCTGTGCCCCGTCCCAGCCGGCCCTCGGCGCTGACAAGCTCATCGGCCCCCGCGAAGACATCGGTTGCGTGATCCCTCCTTCGAGGGGGGAACGTGCGGCCGCCAGGCCGCGTCCTTCCAGGCGTGATCGAACTCCTCGCCCCCTCCAGCCCTTACAACTACGAAGAGCAGGATCTGCGGATCATCGCTGTGACGGCCAGGTTGCAGCCGACTACTGCAACACCCCACCAACGGTCTTGGAAGCGATTGAGTTGGGGTCAGGCCGGCCCGGCGGGACGGCTGGTGGATGATCAGTGGGCGGCCTGTCGAGCGAGCGGCCCGGCCATGACGTGGAAGGCCGGCGACGCCTCGGTTCATGACGGCCGCCCGCCGAACTGCCAGTTGTGAACTTCGATGTCGGCGTATCGGTCCGGGGTGAGGGCGCCGCGTGCCGTATCCGGGTCCGATGCCCGCACCAGCACCGCCGTACCCAGCCAGGTGGCGCCGTCGTCAGACAGCAGCGGCCCGTACGCGATCAACTCCTCCTGGCCGGGCGGCACGGCAAGGTCGGCAGCCTGGCCCGTGCCGAGGCCGAGCACCAGGTACCGGTTGCCACCGGTGCGGCCACCGGGGAAATCCCACATGGTGCGCCCCAACATGTTGCGCCACCGGCGCAGCAGCACGTCGCGGTACACGCCTGCTTGGTAGCCAGGCTCGTCGAAGGCGAACGCGCGGGCGGCGGCGGGATCTGGCAGGTCGACGATGTGCACGCTACCGGTGGGCGCCTCGCCGTCGCCGGTCATGGTCGGACCGCGGGCGATCATCTCCGTCGCGTACCGGTCCATATAGGACCAGTGCTCTTCCAACAGCTCGTGGCGCAGCGCCATTGAGCCGGGCCGATCGCGGTGATAGCAGAAGAACTCCATGCCCACAGTCTTCATCATCACGCGCAACCCGCTTACAACGGCTCACACCATGAGCCGAGTTGGCGGCGGGTTGTGAGACAGCAGGCCACTTTGAGGAACGCTTCATCGATATCGGCTCGTCGTTCCCAGCGGATTCTGACGCGTTCGAAGCTGTCGAGCTGGGCGAAGGTTCACTCGAACACCCATCGGCAGGTTCCCAGGCCAGGTCCATGCCAGGTGCCCCGGCAGGCGATGGCCGGCACAATGCCCAGGGGCCCGGACCTCGTCATAGCAGACGTCGTGGTCGTAACCGCGGTCAGCGAAACGGGAGTCGGACTTTCGGCGCGGGTGCCCGACGCGGCCCCGGACGGGTCGGATCGCCCCGTGGGATCGCTTGAGTGGCATGAGCTGGGTGACGTCGCTGCGGTTTCCGCCGGTGAGGATCACTGCGGGGTATGCCGTGTCCGTCGCAGATCACCTGGTGATTGGAGCCGGCCCCGCCCCGGCCGACCGGCGAAGGTCAGTCAACGGCACACACAGACCAACGACCGGCTGTCCCAAAGAAACTGCATGGCCGATGTCAGACGTTTCCGGGCTCCAGCTCGAACGTAAAATAGATGCTCAGCGTGTACGGCTCGTCCTCGTCGTGCGCGAAATCCCATGAAACATCCACCAGGAAGACTTTCTGTTCCCCCACCCACACGTGCGCTTTCCTGAAGGCTTCCGCGACGGTTGTGGCGGAGAACAGCTTCCTGGCCATGGGATGCACCTGACTCTCGGCGTCCCTGTCGTCGAAACCCTCCGGAACGACCAGGCAAAGGTTGGGATCGAGCTCCATGAACTGCACCCTTTCCAATCGATGACAAGCACGAGTCGACAGAGGCTGAACCTCCGAACGCGACGCCCGGAAAGACCACCGCACACCCGGAAGGGTTGCCCCTGCCGGCCACACGGCAAGATGTCGCCGCCCCGGGAAGCAGGAGCCCATCGCCCCCAACCCTGTTCTGGAACGGTGGTCGCGGGAGCTTCAGACGAGCACCCGTGCCCACTCCAGCAGCGCCGTCAGCCGGGCCGCGCGGCGGGCAGCTACACATAGATTCGCCGGGTCTGGTGACACGTCGGCCGACCCGCCGCATTCGGTGGATCCGGCTGCGTGCAGGCGTTTCGCAGCCCTCACCTCACCCCCCATCAAAACCCACTACAGCCCTAGAGCTTGACCTTGACCCCGGGGTCAAGGTTTAGCGTCCCGACCATGGAAAAGACGAACACCCTTCAGGGCCGGGCAGTGCTCATCACCGGCGGAGGCACCGGGATCGGCCGTGCGACGGCCCGGCAGTTCGCCGCCGCGGGCGCCGAGGTTCTCATCATCGGGCGGACTGTCGAACGCTTGGTGGAGACCGCCCAAGAACACCCGCGCATACGCACGTTCGTCGCCGACATCGCCGCGCCGAACGCCCCGGCCGAGATCGTCGCCGCCGCGCTCGACTCATCCGGCCGCATCGATGCCCTGGTCAATAACGCTGCGATCACTCGTCCGGCTCCGCTCGAGGCGATCGACCGGAAGGTCGCCGAGGAACAGCTCGCCACCAACCTTCTCGCCCCGATGTTTGTCACCCAACATGCTCTGCCACACCTGGGCGCGGGCGGCACCATCGTCAACGTCACATCCAACCCGCCCCACTACGGCTGGCCGAACAACTCGGTCTACGGATCCACAAAGGTGGCTCTCGACTTTCTGACCCATACCTGGGCTGTCGAACTTGCGCATCGCGGCATTCGCGTTGTCTCAGTGGCTCCCGGGGTCACCGCGACACCGGTGCTGAGCCACGCCGGTTTCTCGGACGAGCAGATCGCCGCGGCGGGAAAGGACCTTCGGGCCCGGATCCCGCTTGGGCGCCTCGCCCGACCGGAGGAAATCGCCTGGTGGATCGTCAACGCGGTGCGCCCCGAAGCCAGCTATCTCACCGGCTCGGTCATTCGAGTCGACGGCGGCCTGAGCACGGGTGGATGAAGATAGGACAATGCTCATCGGAGAACTGGCAAACAAGGTCGGCACCACCATCCGGGCACTGCGCTACTACGAGCAGCAGGGCCTGCTCCACCCCCGGCGCGCGCCGAACGGCTACCGGGAATATGACGAGTCGAAGGTCACCCAGGTGGGCAAGATCAAACTGCTGCTCTCACTCGGCCTCACCGCCAATGACGTCCGCTCCTTCCTGCCCTGTCTCGATCAAGACATCGCCGACGGTCCCATCTGTCCCGCGAGCGCGCAGGTCATCACCCGCAGGCTCACCGACGTGGAGGAGAAGATCGCCGCACTGGACCTCGTCCGCAAACACCTCCTCGAAGCACTGGCCCAGGTCAGCGGCTAGGGCGTGTCTCTTAGGCGCTGTTTCTCGGATCTCCTGACGTGAGTGGGGTGTTGGGGCAGGCTGGCGGTATGGGCCGTGGGGATCTGACGAATGCGGAGTGGGATCG